>JAMOUL010000209.1 GCA_027062035.1 Candidatus Aminicenantota bacterium
TGTATCCCTTCTGAAGTCCCCTCTTTACTAGATTGTTCAGGACATACATATATTGAAGGGCAAGGAAGAGAAGGTACTCCCGGGGAACTTCTTCCATTTCTATGGGTTCCTCATCTATGTCAATATGAAAAGCATCCCCGATTCTGAAATGGGCAGATACGACGGGATGGGAAAGGACATTCATAAACATTTCAGTCAGGTCCAGATTCTCTATCTTCGGCTTAACCTGAACGATAATCTCTCCCTCTTCAACGGGAAGGCGGGTTATACCCACGAACCAGTGGGCTTTTAGGACAGGCTCCCCATCTTTATTAAATTCCGCATGCAGGCCGAGGAGACGGGCGAACTTCTTCCACTCATCATCTTTATCCTCATCAGGGATGCCCTCAAAAAGGGGTTCCTTCAACCTGAATCTGCATTTTTCTGAATCTTTTCCATCACCTTCAACAGCTTTAAGAACTAACTCGAAAGGAGATTCGTAAATAAGACGGGCATTCTGAGTTTCCTTCTGAATATCCTCACCGTCGCAGAGAATCCTTTTATTTTCACCATCCGAAACAAAATTGTATTCCCGAACTTCAATATGCAATTTCATCATGCCATACCTTCATCCAGAAACTGACTCCTCTTCTGATATCGGGATAGCGGAATGCCAGTTCATAGGTCTCTTCCGGGTACATCTCATAGATTTTCCTTATATCCTCAAACTTACCGTAAGTCAGAACCCTGTAAATAAGTTTTTCAAGGGGGGCTTCCGCCCCCTCATCCCACAGCCAGACTTTCCATTCCCTCGGAACAGGAACCTTATGCGTGTATTTCCACTTAATCCTCTTAGCAGGTCCTCGGACTCTCATTTCTCAGGTTGCTGTGATTCTTCGGGTTTCTCCTGCTTGGAATCGGCATTTTCTTCACCCTTGTTGCTATATGTTCCCTCACCAATTTCTAGCTTTTTAAGGAATTCTTTCATTTCGCTTAGCGTTATATGTTTCTTAGGTTCCGCTTCTTTATACAATTGTCCTCCCCGAATGTAGTAAACCTCTTCCCTTGTGTTTCCCTTATTCAGGGGAAATTTTAACTTCACTTTATACCCCTTACCTTCCTCCCTTTCCGCCCTTATCAATCCGTCCTGAATGTACTCATAGAGCAGCGGTACAACCTGATAAAGGAACTTGTAGGCGATTTCATCCGCACTTTCGCCCATAAAGTAAGTATGTCCAATCTTTATATCTTCGGGGTCGTATTCGGGGGAAATATTCATTTCAATAAATTTATTTACCGCCTCCATCAATGGCTGCCCATAATCATCAGCCCTATTTATTTCCGCATGCATCGGGTAAAAGGTAAATCTCCTCCGTATGGCATAGTCTATACGCCCGGCGGAGCGGTCTGCCGTGTTCATCGTTCCGATTATGTAAAGGTTGGGCGGGATTATAAGCTTCTCTCCATACATAATATCAATTTCCTCTCCCCTATACTCCAGAGCATAAATCAACTCCCCAAGAACCGCCGGAAGATTGGCTCGGTTTATCTCGTCTATGATGAGAGCGAAGGGTGGGGCATCTTTAATCTTGTTTATTCTTTTTTCCTTAGAAGTTCTTTTCCATTCTTCTTTTGCTTTTTCGCATAAATCTTTTAATCGCTTTCTCAATTCCTTATCAGATGGATTCTTTTTTATAGACTCAAGAGTTTTTAGGAATTCATCTTTAAAAATAATTCCCGCCAGAGCCTTCCTGCTCATCTCACCCAGTGTTCTCCAGACCTTTTCAAATATAACCTGCTCGTCCTTCGTCTTCGCTTCTATGCCAACGACAAAGTCGTCGTAGTTGTAAGATGGGTGGAACTGAACCATTTTCCAGTACACTTCCCCACACCATTTTTCAAAATTGTATTTATTTTCATTATTCGAGCATAAGAGATTTTTAAGTTCAAGTAAAAATTCAAAATCATCGGAGTTATCCATATCCAGAACATACCACCCCGGACCCAGATTTTCAAGCTTTATATTCTTGCTAATATTTCTGGAAGGCAAAATTTTTACTATCTTATCAAATAGATCTTGCAACTCTACTTCAAGTTCTGGTTTAAAAGCAACACAATCATCTATAACGCTTTTCTTTCCACATGGCCGTATATTAGTCACTTTCCC
>JAMOUL010000210.1 GCA_027062035.1 Candidatus Aminicenantota bacterium
TGGAGAGCAGTTTGAGGTACTGAGCTGGGACGAGATTTACCCTCTTCTCAAATATGAGATGGAAATCTTCTCCGAGATGATGCTGGCCTTTGGGTTCATTATCCTTCTCGCAGCGGCCTTCGGGATCGCGGAGGTTTTCTTTATGTCCCTTTACGAGAGGATGAGGGAGATAGGAGTTTTAAGGGCAATAGGTCTCGCGCCTGGAGAGATTGCCAAACTCGTTTTCGTTGAGTCCTTTCTGTTGTTTCTCGTTTCCATAGGCGCGGGAGGGGTTCTAAATCTGATTTTTTATCTTTATTTCGTTCATAAGGGAATAAACCTTTCAATTTTCAGTCGGAGTCTGGAAATATGGGGTTCCGGCTCTGTTATATATCCTTATATTCAGATAGGGGACATATTCGCAATGGTATTTCTTGTGTTCTTTATAGTATTTTTGTCTGTTATATTCCCGATGAGGAAGGCAAGAAAAATTACAGCAGTGGAGGCGTTGAAATATGTATAAAGTAGCGTGGAGGAATTTATGGAGAAACAGGAGAAGAACGATCCTGACGGTAATGGCAATAAGTTTTGCCGTTCTCTTTCTGATTTTTATGCTCAGCATAGAAAATGGCAGTTATGAATACACAAAGAATTACGCCACCAGAATATGGAACGGAAAGGCCAGGATTTTCAAAAAGGGATATTTTCAGAAGGAAACCATTACTAAAAGCTTTTCTGTGGACAAAAACCTCAGCAGGATTTTGAACGCAGCCTCTATATCATGGTGTAAGAGAATAGATGGTTACGGTCTTATAAGTTTTAAAGACAAGACCTACGGGACCTCCATCTCCGGAATAGAACCCGATAGGGAGGTTAGTGCGATAAGAGAGAAAATAGGGCAGGGAAAATACATCAGCGGAGATGGAGAGATCCTTCTGGGATGGAGGCTGGCAAAAAATCTAAGGGTTAACCTGGGGGATAAAGTAGCAGTTCTTGTTCAGGGAAGGGATGGAAGTCTTGGAGCCAAACTCTTCACCGTGGTTGGCATTTTCAGAACCGGAGTCCTGGAACTGGATAGGGGAAAGGCGTTGATAACCCTTCGGGATGCAGATGAGATATTTTCAATGGGGGGTTCTGTTACAACTATTGTCATGTACTCCATGGCCAGGGATTTTGATAAAAAGCTTGCTTTTATAGAAAGAAACCTTCCCTCCCATCTGGAAGTAATTGAGTGGAAAAGGTTAATGCCGGAGCTATTAGAAATGATAGAGTTCGATAGGGCAGGGGCCTATATTATGTACCTTATCCTGATAATAATAGTGGCCTTTGGCCTCCTTAACACTCTTTATATGTCCACCTTCGAAAGACGGAAGGAACTTGCTGTGCTTCGGGCTATGGGTCTTACAAAGGGGGAAATTATGGCACTCATAATAAAGGAGTCTTTTTTCCTGGCGCTAATAGGAACCACACTGGGGATCCTGATCTCATTGCCCATAGTAATTTATTTTGTGAAGCATCCGATAAGGGTGGGAGGAAAAATGGCGGAGTTCTTCGAATCCCTGCTTTTTGCTCCCCTTATGCCAGCCCTGTTTTCGTGGAAAATATTTGCAGCTGTGGCAGCAATAGTATTTTTCTTCGCAATATTCATGGCTATTTTTCCGGGGATAAGGGTTACCAGGGAAGAGCTTTCCCGTCAATTGAGATTTGAGAAATAGGAGGAGTTATGGAAGAAATAGTAAGAACAGAGAACCTTGTCCGATATTATGAGGATGGAGCCGTTGTCAGGGCCGTAGACGGGGTGAATCTCTCCCTCAGAAGGGGAGAATTTACTACCCTGGTGGGACCATCCGGTTCGGGGAAGACCACGCTGCTTAACCTAATCGGGGGGATAGACAGGCCCACCGCTGGAAAGGTGTTCGTTGATGGGGAAGAGATCTCATCCATGCCTGAAAAGAGGCTTGCAAAGTTCAGGCTGAAAAAATTGGGCTTTGTTTTTCAATCCTTTAATCTTATCCCCGTGCTTACAGCCTTTGAGAACGTGGAACTCATATTGATGTTTCAGGGAATTCCTAAAAGCGAGAGAAAAGAGCGGGTTTTGGCAGTTTTTAAGGAGCTGGGTATAGAGGATCTTGCAGATAGAACCCCTGCCAAAATGAGTGGGGGTCA
>JAMOUL010000211.1 GCA_027062035.1 Candidatus Aminicenantota bacterium
AAAATACGGAAAAACTGTATATGAGGCCATAAAGGATGCTAAGGATGTGTATGACGCACTGGTTAAAGTTCACCAGTGGTCAAGGGCATTCGTAGAATGGGGAGAGGAAAGCCACGACAAACTTCCAGAAGAACCCTATAATGCCAATTATGGCTCCTGCGGCGAATGGAGTATCCTGGGAGTTGCCCTTGGAAGGACACTTCTTATCCCCACAAGACTGGCCAATGATTGGGGAGAAGACCACGTATGGAACGAGTTTTACAGCGACGGCAAATGGCACCGCTGGGATCTGGATTTCGAACCCAAAAAAGCCCTGGACTATCCTGAAGTTTATGAAAGGGAATGGAAGAAATTTGTCTCCACCGTCTGGTCCATAAGAGGGGATGATTATATATATCCCATTTCCAAAAAATATACAGGCCTTGCCAGGATAAAAATAAAAGTAATGAACGATGAAGCACAAAGAAATCCTGTTGCAGGGGCCACAGTTATTGTTCTTTCTTACTGGGCGGTGGAAAAGGGCTATGATAAGGTGCCCCTGCTTTCCATATGGGGAGTAACCGATGAAAACGGAGAAGTTCAATTTGAGCTTGGAGAGGACAGGTATAAATTTGTAATTTCAGCTCCAGGTTACGGAACAAAAACAGTGGAATTGGGTGACCCTGAGGGTAACCAAAACCACATAATAGAAGGAAGGGAATATAAATTGCCTGTTTACTACGGGTTCTCTCTGGAAAGACCGGAGAAATACCGGAAACCTGAAGTTATAAAGAAAGAAGCAAAGGGCAAAGTTTACAGGTTAATAATAAGCTCATTTCAGCGTGTCAGAGTTCCCCTTGATTACCCTGCGAAATATCATTACATAACCGGAAATGAATATTTAATTCCCTCAAAGGGAAATTTGACTTACTTCGTATGCTCAAAGGCTGACTTCGAAAAATTTAAAAGGGGAGAAAAATTCAAAGCCATCTCCTATGGCATACCGGGTAAAGAAGTTACGATTCCAGAAGACCACGTGCTGGTATTCCTCAATCATAGCAACTCCACCTGGTACAGAATAAAACTTGTGAAAAAACAATAAAATGGGTTCATCTGGTTCTGCTTTTGAGGCCAGAGCTTAATACGTGTACCCTCTTTGTTAATCTTATATCCGCAGACGAGGCACCAATTTGAAGCTCGTATTCGCCATTTTCTATTCGGTACTTTCTGGCTTTAATGTCCCGGTATTCAAGTTCTCTCACAGGAATCTCAAACCTCACACTAAGGGTCTGTCCCTGTTTTACAAAAATCCTTTTAAAGGCTACAAGCTGTTTTATGGGGCGGAAATGCACAGCGTGCGGCTTGCTGGCGTACACCTGAACAACTTCATCACCATCGAATTTTCCGGCATTCCTGAGGGTAACCCGGAGGCCAATACTCCCATTAACCGGGATTTTCTTACTATCCAGATCCACACGGATATATTCAAAGGTGGTGTAACTCAACCCATACCCGAAGGGATAAAGGGGCTTTCCCCTGAAGTATCGATACGTACGCCCTTCCATACTGTAATCCTCAAAGGGAGGAAGGTCATCAATTGACCTGTAGAAGGTAACTGGAAGACGGCCAGCTGGGTTTACATCACCGAAAATTACATCTGCAACAGCCTCTCCCCCCTGCTCTCCCGGGTACCAGACAAAGAGGATGGCATCAGCAATCTTGCTTATCTCCGGAATTGAGATGGGACTTCCTCCGGTAATAACAACAATAAGGGGTATGTTCCCGATCTTTTCTCTGAGCTTTTTAATGTATTCAACCTGATTGGCGGGCAGGCCTATATTCCTTCGATCTCCCCCGTTGGGATTTAAAACTGCATCCCCCTCTTCTCCCTCAAAAAGGTAGTTAATACCGATACAGGCTATAACAGCATCTGCCCTCCTGGCCTCCCAGAATCCCCTGAAATGTGCGGGATCATCGTCCCCAAATAGAAATCCCTGACTGTATTCCACCACAGTTCCCTCATCCACCCTGTCCACCACTCCTTCCAGTATGGTTTTCATATCAGGGGCATAACCGTTGTAATTCCCGAGAAGAGAATTCACATCAGCACAGGTTGGCCCTGCAAGGAGAATATCCTTTATTTTCTTTTTATCAAG
>JAMOUL010000212.1 GCA_027062035.1 Candidatus Aminicenantota bacterium
ATGCCCCCCTCCCATTTCGGGTGAAAGTGGAAATATTTTAAAAAATGGTGGTAAAACCATCCCCTTACAGGTGGAGCAGATAGTTTTCGTTCAAATATTTTTTCCGAATCCACGAATATCTGAAAAATGGCGTTTTTTTCTGCCGTTCCTGTGGAAAAAATGAACCTTGACCCTTCAGCAGGGATATATTTGAAGGTTATTTCCCTGTCCGAGGGAATAGCGCGTTTGCTTTCCACGAGCCCTCTGTATCTCCCCAGTGAGACCTGGCAGCCACCGAGGAATGGGTCCCTTCTAACCCATTTGCCACTGCAACTGTAAGTGGTAAGGTGGTCTATGAGATCAAATCCTACCCGTCCCGGAGATGTTTTTTCAGCTGGAAATGGTTTTGCAGAGAAAAACGGGTCAGGAAATACAAAAAATAGAAAAAAAATAACCCACAGGACAAATCCGGCCAGGAGTATCTTTAAAACCTTTTTCATTAGAAGAAATTATACGAAGTGAATTTAAAAAAATCTATTTAACTTTTAACGAAGATGTCCCGTTATAAAAATCAAAAACTTTCTGCTTTTTATGGAGTCAGGTCAATCTTCATAAACTTTTCATGTAAAAATTCGTAAAATATTAACCAGGAGGGCGAAATGAGAAAATTTCTATCCGTTTTTTTTATTTTATCCTTTTTTATAATCGGGGGAACCGGTAAAAACTTCACCATCAACGATGTCTTAAATTATGAAACCATCTCAAGTTTCAGAATCTCACCCACCGCTGACAGGGTTGTATGGGTTCAGAGAAAGGCAGACCTTAAGGAAAACAAGTATATCTCACACCTGTGGATGGCCAGTCTCAATGGAGGAAAGCCCATTCAGCTTACCCGTGGAAAACACTCAGAATTTTCACCCAGGTGGTCTCCGGATGGAACAAAGATAGCTTTTCTTTCTGCCCGGGATAAGCAAACCCAGGTTTATATCCTGAACCTTCAGGGAGGAGAGCCAGAAAAGATTACCTCGTTCAAAAAGGGAGTCAATGATTTTCGCTGGAGCGGTAATAATAAGCTCATAGTGCTTGCCAGAGAAAAGGCCTATAAGCATGAAAAGGACCGTAAAAAAATAAAAGACGACTCCATAATCGTTGAGGATATGAAATTCTTCTATCCCGTTAGACTCTTTTCTGTTGACCTTAAAACTAAAAAGGTTAAAAGACTTACCACAAACAGAGATAAAATCGTTTCCTTCAGCGTCTCACCTTCAGGAAGATATGTGGTGACCCAGCACATTACAACACCATCATATACGGCCGAACCTGAACCAAGACCCATCTATTTCCTGTGGGATCTCAAAACAGGGAAATCAAAGGAGATTTTCAGGGATAGATATTTCTCTCCGGGGAATTTTATATGGCTGGATGACGATAGGTTTATTTTTACGGAGGAATACTCCCGTCACGAGGAGAAGAGGGGACCCGGGATTAATCTGCTCTACGTTTATTACGTAAAAGAAGATGCCTACAGGAAGATACCCCTTAACTGGGATTGGGGAATGGGAGGCCTTTATTATGGATCTCTGAGTTATGGTGGACGTTATATTGTAACCTCACTCGCCAATGGTGCCAGAAACATCCCGGTTATTATAGAGATAAAGAAGGGTAGCCCTGACAAATGGAAGATTTACAGAATAGAGGATAAATTTTATCAGACCCTGATGGGACTTACCCTGTCCGGGGATGGGAAAAAACTTGTGTTTTTGAGAAGCTCTGCTACCGAACCACCCCAGCTTTACTGGACAGAGATAAAGAAAAACAGGTTCCTTTCCCCCCACAGGATCACCAATATAAACCGGTATCTTAAGAAGAGGTTTATAGCCAGGGCAGAGGTTATAAAGTGGAAATCAGAAGGGGGAAGGGAAATAGAAGGTATCCTGTACTATCCAAAGGATTATAAGGAAGGGAAAAAATATCCCCTTATTCTGAATATACACGGTGGACCTGCTGGTTATGATGCAGACTGGTTTAAAAATTCCTGGGCATATTATCCCCACTACTGGGCAAACAAGGGAGCATTTGTTCTATACGTAAATTATTCCGGTAGTTCCAACTACGGACTTGATTTCGTCGAATCTATAATAGGCCATTACTACGAGCTTGAAGTCCCTGACATATTATCAGGGGTGGACTACCTGATAAAGAAGGGCATGGTTGACCCTGATAAACTGGCCACTGCAGGCTGGAGCAACGGAGCAATTCTCACCATAGCCCTTATCGTGGAGACGAACAGATTCAAGGTGGCGGCTCCAGGGGCTGGAGATGTGAACTGGACAAGCGATTATGGTAACTGCATGTTTGGACCCCAATTCGATGAGCTTTACTTTGGCGGGAATCCCTGGGACAACACCGATGTTTACATAAAGAAGTCCCCTCTCTTTAAGGTGAGAAAGATAAAGACACCCACCATAATCTTCTTCGGTACCAGGGACACAAACGTTCCCACAGAACAGGGATGGGAGTTTTTCAGGGCCCTCAAAAGGGTGGGGCAGGCTCCTGTGAAGTTTATCCTCTTTCCAGGGGAACCCCATAGCCTTCGCAAACCCTCACATCAGAAAAAGAAAATGGAGGAGGAGATCGCATGGATAGAAAAATACCTCTTCGGTGAGGAAAAACAGGAAAAGCCTGTTGACAGAACTTCCAGAATAGAAAAACTTATCGCCCTCCATAAGGCAAAGAAGGTAAACGGCTTCTATGGAATTATGGTAAAGGAAGTTCTGGTACCGGAGACCGTAAAAGCCGGGGATGTAAATGTTTCCAGATTTGAAATTACAAGAGCTCAATTTCAGGAATTCCTGAAGGATAATCCGAAATATAAACACAAATGGGAGCCCGGTACAGGAAATCTTCCTGCCAGCGGTATAACCTTTGAAGAGGCTCAGGCCTACTGTAAATGGCTATCCAGCAGGACAGGAGAGACTTACAGGTTGCCCACGGAGAAGGAGTTTAAAAAGCTCATTTCCATTGCAAAGGGTAGCGGAAATGTTCTTGACTGGTGGGCGGGATATACCCCCAATCCAGAAGAGGTTGAGGCTGTCAGAAAATACGTGAAAAAGCATCTTGGCTTTTCTTCTCTTATTAAGCCTGTGGGAAGTTTCGATGAAGGCTCCGGTGTTTATGACATCAGGGGTAACCTTTCCGAATGGACTGTTACAGAAGAAGGAAAGGGCAAAATAATGGGACTTTCTGTCTGGCATACTTCAGATAAAATGACTCCTTACAGAACTCCTCCCATGGAGCTCGTTGGTTTCCGGGTGGTGAAGGAGGTTAAGGAATGAAGAAGCTTTTCGTTTTGCTTCTCGTGCTCCCTGTCCTTGCTATGGGGCCTCTGACAAGGGCAGAAAAAACCAATTTTGCAGAGACATCCACCTATGCCGATGTAATGAACTTTCTCTGGGCACTGAGGACTGAGTCGGATAGAATACATGTAAAATACATAGCCACGTCTGCAGAGGGCAGAAAAATTCCCCTTGTTATAGTGAGTAAGGAGGGAATAAAGACTCCCCGGGAAGCGAAAGAGCTTGGCAAAGAGATTGTGTATATAGAAGCCAATATCCATGCCGGTGAAGTCGAAGGAAAGGAAGCTTCCCTTATGATGATAAGGGACCTTGTCCAGGGCAAGTACGACGACCTTCTGGAAAATCAGGTGATCCTTTTCTGTCCCATATTCAATCCCGATGGGAATGAGAAATTCGGAAAACATCGCTATTCGGATAACGGCCCGCAGCTTGCCGGTGTTAGATACAAC
The DNA here is from genome assembly GCA_027062035.1 of Candidatus Aminicenantota bacterium. Taxonomy (GTDB): domain Bacteria; phylum Acidobacteriota; class Aminicenantia; order S016-38; family S016-38; genus S016-38. Next base: position 3,785 of record JAMOUL010000212.1, read on the forward strand.
GGTATGGGTCTTGACCTTAACAGGGATTTCGTTAAACAGGAAACCCCGGAGGTGATGGGTCTTATCCGTGCTCTTATGGAATGGGACCCGGTGCTTTTCGTGGATATGCATACAACTGATGGCTCGTATCACCGCCACGTTGTCACATGGACACCTCAGTTTGCTCCATGGACAGATGAAGAGCTTATGAAATATGCCTGGAACAGGATGTTTCCAGGGATAAACCAGAACATGAAGGCAGAAGGTTATGACCCGATTCCACACGGAGGATTTATGGACAGGAAAAAACCCGAAAAGGGCTGGCTTTTCTGGGCTGTTCTTGCAAGATATGGAGTGAATTATGTGGGGCTGAGAAACCGCTTCTCCATACTGGATGAAAACTATGCCAGGGCAGACTTTAAAACAAGGGTTTACGGAGCCTACGCCTTCTTAAAGTCTATATTCAGATTTACTGCTGTTCATGGCAGGGAAATGAGGGAAATAGAGCGCAGGGCAGACCTCAGAGCCATAAAGAGCTATGCGGGTTCCTTCTTCCCCACAGAGTTTGGCAATAAAAAACTCTTCGAATTTAGCCTTAAGAGCTACAAATTTGAGATAAAGAAAATCCCCAGGAAGGAGCTCTCCAGATATCCCTCATGGTTTGGCGGGTACCTCGTAAAAAAGACCGACGAATTTAAGACTTACAAAATGTCCTACTTTGCTCCTATAAAACCCGAAAAGGGAATTACCCTTCCGGATGGATACATCATACTTCCGGTGGTAAAGGATGTTGTGGACATACTTTTGAGAAATGGTATAACCGTGGAGAGGTTACTTAAACCTCTGGAGATGGAAGTTGAGGAGTTCAGGATAGATAAAATAGAAGCTTCTCCACTTCCCTTCCAGGGCCATCACCTGAAGAAGTTTAAGGGAAAATACGTTAAAACCAGGAAGAGAATACCTGCGGGTTCCTATTTTGTATCCCTTCACCAGCCTCTTGCAAGGCTTGCAGCGGTTATGCTGGAGCCCCTCAGTCCCGATGGGTTTGCGGCATGGGGGCTTTTCGACAGAGTAATTGTCCATGAATGGGGTGGAAGGCCATGGATGATTCCAGTATACAGGGTGTCCCATAGACCGAAAACAAAATTACTGATTATGAAATAATCATTGTTCGGAGGATTATAAAATGAAGATTTCAATGAGCCAGTTGACCGGAACACCGAGAAAAAGGGTTGCTGCCCTTGTTGGCATCGTCCTTTTTTTTGCTTTCAGTATAAGTGTACTTGCAGGGCAATGGCCAGAGCTGAGGATTCCCAGACTTGAAGGTAATGTCAGAATTGACGGGAAACTGAATGAGCCAGTCTGGAAGAAGGCAGCATTCATTCCCAATCTCACTCAGCAGGAACCTCTGGAGAATTCCCCTGCCACAGAGAAAACAGAAGTTTACATATTTTACGATTCCAATTTCCTGTATATCGGGGTGAAGTGCTTCGATAGTGAGGCAGATAAGATCACTGCCTTTAATATGTCCAGGGATTTCATGATACGAGATGACGATGTGGTGGAAATTCTTATAGACCCGTTCAACGACAGAAGAAATGCCTATGTTTTTGCTGTGAATCCCAACGGAGCCAAATTCGATGGCCTTGTGGTTAACAATTCGGAGAGGACCTACAGAGCCTGGGATGGAATATGGTACGCTGCAGCAACCAGGGATTCCAATGGCTGGTATGCAGAAATTGCCATTCCATTTAAAACCATAACCTTCAATCCCAGGGCCACAAAGTGGGGCTTCAATATTATGAGAAGAATAAAACGGAAGATAGAGCAGGACAGATGGGCTTCTCCATATCATCAGGTCTATTTCACCAAGGTGGCAGAAGCAGGATATATAACCGGCATTTATGGAATAAAACAGGGCAGGGGGCTCGACGTAAGACCGTATGGCCTTTTAGGGGAGGAAAGGAAGGAGAATGAGACAGAGGATAAATTTGTATACAACGGGGGACTGGATGTTTTTTACAACATCACTCCTGCCCTCAAAGCCTCTCTTACCTACAATACTGACTTTGCAGAAACCGAGGTGGACGCCAGACGTATAAACCTTACCCGTTTTCCTCTTTTTTATCCCGAAAAGAGAAGGTTTTTCCTTGAGGGAAGCGATATATTCAGTTTTTCAGGAGCAAATCCCCGTTCCTTTATCCCCTTCTATTCCAGGCGAATCGGTCTGGTGGCAGGGGAACAGATCCCCATCCTTGGAGGGGGAAAACTTACAGGAAGGGCGGGACCGTACAATATAGGAATCCTTGATATCGCTACAAGGGATTATAATGACCTTCCGGGAAAGAACTTCTTTGTAGCAAGAATTTCCAGGAATATATGGGATGAATCTCTTATTGGCCTTATATATACTTATGGGAACCCATCCGGAGATGCAAAGAACTCTGTTTTCGGAGTGGACTTTAAATACGGTACCTCCAAATTTCTGAAAGACAAAAATCTGTACATTGTTGGCTACTATCTGAGAAGTTTTTCCGAGGATGCTGGAAATGATTCAATTTACGGGTTCTTCGTGGACTATCCCAACGATACTGTTGATAACTACATAAGTTTCACCTCCATTGGAGAGAATTTTAATCCTGCCCTTGGTTTTATATACAGAACCGGGATAAGGACCATCCACGTAGGGTTGAGCTATAATCCCAGAATTAATAAGAAATTCATCCGCCAGTTTTTCTTTGAGCTCAGGGGTTCATATACAATGGACCTCAGGGGGAACATGATCGGATGGAGACTGTTCACCGCCCCCTTTAATGTGAGGACCCAGTCCGGAGAACACATCGAATTCAACTACATGCCCTATTACGATTATCTGGATTATCCCTTTGAAGTGTATGAGGGTATAGTTATCCCGCCTGGAAAATACACCATGGATTATTTCAGAGTTGAGCTCAATACATCAAAGAAACGTCCCATTGTCTTTGACCTTTCTGCAAGATTCGGTGAATATTACACGGGCCATTCCCTTACCCTTGAAACTGGACTTAGAATCAGGCCAAACAAACATATACTTCTTGAATTTATCAGGGAGGGCAATTATGTGCGTCTTCCGCAAGGAAACTTCAATGCCCAGGTTTTACAGATAAAATTTGACATATATTTTACTCCAAAAATTATGTTCCAGAACTACGTTCAGTATGACGACATAAGCCATACATGGGGAATAAACTCCAGGTTCCGCTGGATAATAAGAGAAGGAAACGATCTTTTCATAGTGTTTAATCAGGGCTGGGGTAATCCTCTTGACCGCTGGTCTGTGCTGTACAGAAAGGCCCAGATAAAACTCCAGTACACGCTCCGGTTCTGAGACCATATGTAATACTTTCTGTGTATAATTAGATCAAGGGTTGGTTGGTTTTCTGCCCCGGTATCCACATTGTATAATTCTCCTATGAAGTGGAAAGCCATGCTCTTGCTGGTTATTTTTATAGGCCTGGGAACCGCAGCAATTATTTACATTGCCGTGGGAAAGCCCATACAGTATTTACCCTTTAAGTCAGACAGCCTCACGTCACTTGTTCCAGACTGGAACGCAACCAGATACAATAAAAAGGGCTGGAATGGCTGGAGATTCAAAAGTGGTACAGCAGTTTTTCGCGTCCTGTGGGAGGTGCCTTCTGAACCGGAACATTCCTATAAGGACCTTATTGCAACCCTGAATTCTTACACATATAAATTCGATGTGCCTATCTTCGATGGAGGACACTACGTGCTGAAGAGGTATCACAAGGGGTTTAAAGTGGTGGTGGTCTTTAAATACAAAGAAAAGGTGTACTGGGTGGACCTGACAACCAATTCGACCCTTAAAAAATATAAGCAGGTTGTTGATACTTTTCTTTTAAATCTGAAGGTGGAGGGAAAACCCATTTCCTCTAAAGCCAGGGAAGCCATACTGACCATAGACCGTCAAATCCCCATAACCTTTATTCAGACCGGCAAGCAAATTATGATAGTGGTAATTGGGATTTATGCGTTCCTTGTGCTGGGGATGATTATTGGCTTCAAGTATTTTGGCACGTGTCCTGCGGTACTTGATGCAATAGTTTGTTCCCCTATGTCCACCCTTCAGACAAAGACAACCTTTAAGAATCAATATACTACCTGCTGCGTCTGCCTGAAGGCAGATACGATTTCTGTTTATACCAGGAAGAAACTGGTGTTCGAAATACCCCTGAGTGAACTTCAACAGAACAGCGATTTTCTCAAAAAGGGTAGATTTTCTTATGATAAGTATTACGTAACCATAAACGACTTTCACCGCTGGAAGCCTTACCTTCCACCACCTGCAGGATGATTGGGGTTTTACATATCATTCCGGGGTCTAATAAATAACCTTTTATATTGTATACGCTACATATTGGACCTATTCTCCTTTGACATCACCTTTAATTTTTCGTATATTTAAAAAACATAAACAAGGATTTTAAAATATGAAGACCAGGATAATTGTTTTTATGCTTATAGCCATTTTCTCTTCTGGCTCCTTTCTTCCTGCCAGGGGCCTTCCTGAAAAATTTCTTCCAGGAAAGCAGAAGGTAAAGGGGCCTTCCCTGAG
>JAMOUL010000213.1 GCA_027062035.1 Candidatus Aminicenantota bacterium
AACAGATGAAATCCACATCCTGAGGTCACATAAACCCACTACACATCAAACGAAAGAAGGTCCTCCTTAAAAATCCATATATCTGTGCTTTTGTTGAAAATTGTAATTATTTGAGTTACATTTAAAGTAACGCTATTTAGGAGGAAAATATGAAGAAGAATATAGGAAAAACTGACAGTATTATAAGAATAATCCTGGGTTTAATAATCACAGGCCTTGGGATATACTTTAAAACCTGGTGGGGACTAATAGCAATAATACCTCTCCTCACCGGTATCACAGGGTATTGCCCATTGTATTCACTACTTGGCATAAACACGTGTAAAAAGTGAAAATCAATTTAAAATCTGTTAAAGTTGACAATTATTACCGCTAAAATTATAATTGCTTTATGAAAATATCAACTAAATTAAGATATTCTTCAAGGTTGCTCTTAGCTCTTGCTGAAAAAAGGGGAGTGGTGAGCACCTCTGAACTTGGTGAAAGGCTCGGGGTTTCCCCTCTCTATCTAAGACCTATAGCAATTGAACTCGAAAGGGAAGGGATCATAAGAAGCTATAGGGGCGCAAAGGGAGGATACGAACTGGTTAAGAATCCAGCAGAAGTTACATTCCTGGATGTAGCCCGAATACACGAAAATTTAACCCTCGTTCCATGTATAAAGGACCCTGATGCCTGTCCATTTACCAGCACATGTAGAACGAGAAAACTATGGATTCAATTAAAGGAATGCATAGAAAACTTTCTTGGAAACACTACTCTTGAAGATCTTCTCAAGGAGGAAAAATGACCTCTAAAAAAAGAGAATTGACCGTTAAATTCTCATGGCTGGGAGGAATGAAATTTGAAGCAATCCCTCCTTCCGGGCACAAGATTATCATGGACTCCGCTGCAGCCCATGGAGGAGAAGATGCTGGCCCAAGGCCTATGGAGCTTCTGCTTGTATCTCTTGGTGGATGCACGGGCATGGACGTTATAGCGATACTTAATAAAATGAAACATCCTATAGACAGTCTCGAGATAGAGGTTACAGGAGAAAGAGCTCCCGAACACCCCAAGGTGTACACGAGACTCCACATAATTTACAGATTCAAGGGAAAAAACCTCCAGCTCGACAAAATAGAGAAGGCGGTAAGACTTTCTCAGGAAAAATACTGTTCTGTATCAGAAATGCTTAGAAAAACAGCACGTTTGACCTATTCGATAGAGGTGCAGGAAACATAATGTTTTGAGAAAATCAGTACTCTTTATCTGTACCCATAACTCGGCACGCTCCCAGATGGCAGAAGGACTGTTGCGACATTTCTATGGAGACAGGTATGAAGTGGCCAGTGCTGGCACTGAAGCCACAAGGGTAAACCCCTACGCAATAAAGGCAATGAAGGAGATCGGAATAGACATCTCCTCTCATCGCTCCAAAAGCATAGAAGAATTCAGAGATCATTCCTTTGATATCGTAGTAACAGTATGCGACCATGCAAGGGAAACGTGCCCTTTCTTTCCGGGCAAAAAATACCTGCACAAAGGCTTCGAAGACCCCTCCATGGCCGAAGGTACCCCGGAAGAAATATTAGCAAAGTTCAGACAGGTCAGAGACGAAATAATGCTCTGGCTTGAGGAAAACTTTGCATAGGAGAAAAAATGGAACATCAACACAAAATGGAACAGGGGGATACTCTCCCTGAAATGGACAATGGAAAAATGAAGGGAGGGCATGGACATAGTATCGGACATGCCCACCATATAAAGGTTTTCAGGGAAAGGTTTTTTGTATCTCTGATACTTACCATCCCGGTTCTTCTCCTATCGAAGATGATCCAATCATGGTTTGGATTCACCCTGAATGTACCATATCAGCTCGAAATAATAATCGGCCTTTCAACCATTATATACATCTATGGTGGATGGCCCTTTTTAAAGGGTTCCCTATCCGAACTGAAGAAAAAACAACCCGGGATGATGACACTTATAGCCACAGCAATATCGGTGGCCTTCTTCTACTCTGTACTTTCTGTACTCTTTCTTCACGGTAAAGAATTCTTCTGGGAGCTTGCTACCCTTATTGATATTATGCTGCTCGGGCACTGGATAGAGGCAAAAAGCGTTATGGGAGCTTCAAGGGCCCTTGAAGAACTGGTAAAAATTATGCCCACCAACGCACATCTGATCCTTGAAAACGGAGAGATAAAGGAAGTTATGGTTTCTGCACTCAAACCAGGAGACGTTGTGCTGGTAAAACCCGGTGAAAAAATCCCATCTGATGGTGTTGTAATAGAAGGAGAATCCCACGTAAACGAATCCCTTCTGACCGGAGAATCCATGCCAGTTCATAAAGTACAGGGAGATAAAGTAATCGGTGGTTCAATAAACGGAAGTGGTGTTCTAAAGATAAAAATAGAAAAGGTTGGAGAGGAAACCTATCTATCACAGGTACTGAAAATAGTAAAAACCGCTCAGGAATCGAAATCCAGAACCCAGGACCTCGCAAACAGAGCAGCCGCTGTGCTTTTCTATGTGGCTCTGGCCGCAGGCACAATCACTTTTATTGTCTGGGCTCTGCTAAAAACCACGGATTTCGCCCTTGAAAGAACGGTAACCGTTCTTGTGATTGCCTGTCCCCATGCCCTTGGTCTTGCCATTCCTCTGGTTGTAGCGATCTCCACCGCAATAACTGCAAGGAGAGGAATTCTCGTAAGGGACCGGAAGGCCTTTGAAATTGTACGCAACGTAAATGCCATCGTATTCGACAAGACAGGAACTCTTACCGAGGGTGATTTCGGAGTCAGTGAGGTTCTCTCAACGATAGATGAAAACGAACTTCTGCGCCTCACCTTTTCCCTTGAGCAGAATTCAGAACACATAATAGCAAAGAGCATAAGTGAATATGCCATTAAAAAGGGTGTAAATGCCGAAAAGGTGGAAAACTTCAGGGCAATACCCGGTAAGGGTGTATATGGAGAGGTTGGTGGAAGAAAAGTCTATCTGGGAGGAGCAAATCTCCTCAAGGAGCTCAACATTGAACCTGAAGAGCAGTTTAAAAGATTTGAAACGGGTGGAAAAACCCTGGTCTACGTTATAGTGAACGGTAATCTTGCAGGGGTAATCGCGCTTTCCGACAGAATAAGGGAAAGTTCCAGGAAGGCCATCTCCAGACTAAAACAGATGGGCATCAAAGTGTTCATGCTAACCGGCGACAGCGAAGATGTGGCAAAATGGGTAGCTCAGGAACTTGACATAGACCAGTATTTCGCAGGAGTGCTACCACACGAAAAGGCACAGAAAATAGAGCTTCTCAAAAAACAGGGATACAGGGTAGCCATGGTGGGAGATGGAATAAACGATGCACCAGCCCTGGTAACCGCTGATGTAGGAATAGCAATAGGAGCAGGAACTGACGTGGCTATAGAAAGCGCAGATCTTATCCTTGTCAAAAACGACCCTGAAGCTGTCCCCCAGCTGATAGAAATTTCCCGTAAAACCTATTCGAAAATGGTACAGAACCTGTGGTGGGCTGCAGGATACAATATCATAACAATACCCCTTGCAGCAGGAGTTTTATACTGGGCAGGAATTATCATAAACCCTGCCTTTGGAGCAGTACTAATGTCACTCAGCACTATAATAGTAGCCGTTAACAGTCAGACCTTAAGAAAATATATGCCTGCAGGGTAAAATGGGGGAAAAATGCAAAGAAGGGAATTTATTACAATAGCTGCAGCCGGGTCTGCAGTGTTGATCGGGGGTCTTTTTATCCCAAAATTTTTGAGAGGAAAGAAACCGGAATCAAGAATCAATCCAGAATTTCATCCAGATGTGGAAATAGAACTAACAGCTCATCCATCAGAAGTTCCGATACTCGGAAATCCTCCAACCAGAGTATGGAAATACAGTGCAAAGCTCATCAGGGGACCAAAAAACACCATACAGGAGCTCGAAGGAACCTATCTTGGTCCTGTCTTCAGATTTAAGAAGGGACAGAAGGTAAGGATAATTTTCTACAATAATATCCCGGACAAAACCATCGTCCACTGGCACGGCCTGCATGTACCCCAGGAGGCAGATGGTCACCCCAGGTTTGTCATAAGGAAGGGACAGAAATACGTGTACGAGTTTGAGGTCAAAAACAGGGCAGGAACCTACTGGTTCCATCCTCACCCCCATGGAAGGACAGGGCCACAGGTTTATATGGGTATGGCAGGACTTCTCCTTGTAACAGATGAAGAGGAAAGTTCCCTTAAGCTCCCGGAAGGGGACAACGACATACCAATAGTGATACAGGATAAAACTTTTGATAACCGCAATCAGCTTGTGTATCTCACAGGTGGAATGATGGAAAGAATGACAGGGTTTCTGGGAGAGCAGGTGCTTGTAAATGGTCAACCTGACTTCACTTTACAGGTAAGCACTTCAGTTTACAGACTACGGGTACTTAACGGCTCAAATTCCAGAATCTACAAGCTTGCCTGGAGCAACGGGAGACCGCTCACTGTCATAGGAACCGATGGAGGACTTCTGGAGCGTCCTGTAACAAAAAGATACATTATGCTGGGTCCCGCAGAAAGGGTGGATCTGTGGGTGGACTTTTCAGACTACAGTGTTGGTGATGAACTGATTCTCAAAAGCCTTCCATTCTCAGGCGCTTCTACCGGTGGCATGGGCGGAATGATGGGAAGACGCATGGGAAGAAGGAAAAGGAGGAGAGTTCCAGGGAATGGAGAGGAATTAAATATTATGAAGGTAAAAATTGCCGGCAAAACAGAAGCAAAAAGAACAATCCTTCCAAGACGCCTTTCAAACCCTGGATTTCATAGGCCAGAAGATGCCATAAACAGAAATTCTCCCAGGACCTTCCGCTTTGCCATGGAACGCATGCGCCCCACAATAAATGGCAGAACATTCCAGATGACAGGGGTAGCAGGGGACGAAATTGTTAAACTTAACACCCTTGAAGTCTGGGAACTCATAAACTCCTCTGGCGGTATGGGAATGATGGGAGGAATGATGCAGATGCCCCATCCTGTCCACATCCACGGATTACAATTTCAGGTACTGGAGCGCACACCATCTTCAGGCTGGGAAACAATAAAGGATGGGTTCATAGATAACGGATGGAAGGATACGGTTCTGCTTATGCCTGGCATGAGGGTAAAGGTACTTCTGAAATTCGAGGACTATACCGGACTGTTCCTGTACCACTGCCATAATCTTGAACACGAAGACCTGGGAATGATGAGAAATTATCTCGTTAAAGCCTGATCAATTATCTGAATAAACAACCTCGTCGTATATGGTTTCCAGCCTGAGCTTGTGGGTAGCTTCTTCCCGGGCAAGGCCAAGGAAGAGATTTTTTGCGTTTTCATCCTCAACGGAGTCAGCAAGGTCGTTATAAAGTTTAAAGGCTTCCTTTTCCCTCTGCATGGCCAATCTGAGGGCCTCCTGATATCCCATATTCTCATCGGGTTTCAATTCACTGAGGTAATCTGAGATCTTGAGATCCATTATTTTGCCCTGAGGTTTGAGCGCTATTCCACCCCTTTTTACTTCCTCTATTTTTCTCTCGTGTTTTTTCTCCTCCTCTGCGAACCTTAAAAGAACCTGTTTTATGGTTCTATCGGTTACCCGATCAGCCCAGTAAAGATAAAACTCCGCTGCTTCCCTTTCCTTTTCTATGGCAAAATCAAGTATTTCTTCAATGGATTCGAATTTTTCTTTCATGATTATCTCCTTATAATAAATTCAATTTTATTTTAGCATCTCCTCAACTTGCAGGGCAAAAAAATCCGTTGTTTCTTACCAGATCAAAAGCACGTACACGAGAAATGCAAGGAGAATAATCCAGAAGGAAAGGGCAATAAGGCTTGCCTTTCTTGCCTTGCTTTCTTCCCACCACCTTGCCGGTTTTATGCCCTGAACGATAAAGGTTGCTATTCCCGCCACATTAATGGCAACCACATTTGTCAGAAAGAGAACAAGAGCTCCCAGCCCCAGACCTACTTCACCCGTGCCAAAAAGAAGCCCGGCTATAACCAGAGGAGGAAGCAGGGAAACTGCTACCATAACACCTATAATCGCTGATGGCAATCCACTTGTAAGGGATAGAATTCCCGCTGTTCCTGCAGCCAGTGCAAGAACCAGATCTCCTATTGTCGGATGAGTTCTTGCATAAATGGCAGGAATTTTTGGGTCCACCTTTGTAAGAAATCCCCACAGGGCCGAAATGGCTGCAACGGTAAAAAAGCCCACCATTGCAGTTCTGAAGGACTTCCATGCAAGCTTTATATCCCCCACTGTGAGAGAAAAGGCTACCGCAGACATGGGACCAAGAAATGGTGCTATAACCATGGCTCCAATAATCACCGCTTCATTATTCCTCAAAAGTCCTATCGCGCCCACCACCGAAGCAAGAATGGAGAGAAGAATGTATATACCTGAAAGTTTTGAGCTCTCCTCTACCCTTTCATAGAGTTCCTGTCTGCTTACCTTTGTTTTTCCAGCCTTTTTTTCATGCCCCTCCTCCCTTTCCTCCTCCTTCTCTTCTATTTTAGGAAGGGTCGCCAGGATAGGACCAACGAGAACTCTGAAGTCCTTTCCAGAATAAAATCGTTTTTCAAGTTCGTTGAGTATGGGTCCGGAATTCTCTGCAGAAACCAGGATCTTGGCATGGACCATATTATTGGGCATAGCCTCAACCCACTTATCAATGTATTCCGTGGTCTTTAAAATTTCCTCAAGTTCAGCCTGTTTGTCGGCTGAGATAAATATCTCGATAACCCTGAGTACCATTTAAACCCCTCTAAAGCCATTTTTTCTTCTTAAAATAAAGGAGCATACCTATTGCTATAACAAGCATAAAACCGAGCACAGCAAAATATCCCCATCTCCAGTAAAGTTCGGGCATATATCTGAAGTTCATTCCATAAATTCCTGTTATAAATGTAAGGGGAAGGAAAATTGTGCCTATGATGGTAAGAACTTTCATTATCTCGTTCATTTTGTTGTTAATGCTGGAGAGATAAATATCAAGCATTCCGGAGACCATCTCCCTGAAGGTTTCAATGGTGTCTATAACCTGAATTGTATGATCGTAAAGGTCTCTAAGATAAATTCTGGTATCGGGCTTTATCAAAGGGGACTCTATCCTTTCAAGCTGGTTCAGCATCTCTCTTAAGGGCCACACTGCTCTTCTCATGATTATCAACTCCCTCTTTAGCCTGTGTATCGCCCTCAAAATTTTCTGCGTGGGATTCTTAACCAGCTCTTCTTCCATGAATTCTATCTCCTCTCCCAGCTTTTCCAGCACCGTAAAATAATTGTCTACAATTGCATCCAAAAGGCAGTATACAAGGTAATCACTTCCCCTGCTTCTCAATTCTCCAGCAGAGCTTTTAAGGCGCTTTCTGATAGGCTCAAATACGTCCCCGATTCTTTCCTGAAAGGAAAGCACAAAGGTATCTCCCAGCAGGATACTCACCTGCTCTACCTCTGTTTTTTTTCGGTCACCGTCAAAATAGAGCATCTTAGTAACGAAGAACAGATAGTAACCGAGGTTTTCCAGCTTTGGCCTCTGTGTAGTATCGAGGATGTCCTCCATTATCAGGGGATGAAGCCCGTATTCCTTCCCGAGCTTCTCTATCAAACCTACATCATGAAGACCATCAATATTTATCCAGGTGATAGTGGGTGTATTCCTGTAGGGAAAACACTCCTCTACCCTCTCAACAGTTTTCTCAACAAAGTTTTCCCTATCGTAATCTATTATGGTTATTCTTGGCCTTTCCATTCGTCTTTTACCCACATGAATTAATGTGCCAGGAGCAAGTCCCCTGGTATGTGAAAACTTACCTTCCCTTTCCATTGCCCCTCCCTGAAGTTTTACAAAAGCATAATAGGTTTACCCCCTCTATATGTCAAGAAATTCAGAAGACTTTCTGCTTTTATTTACGTATAATTCAAAAAGAAAGCCTTTATTTTAGTGTAGGAGGGCAAAGATGAAAAAATTTCTACTGTTCCTGCTAATGCTGGGGGTAAGTTTCGGAGGGACAAAACTCCTGAGAACTCCCCACATAAGTGGTGACAAAATTGTGTTTTCCTATCAGGGAGACATCTGGATAGCTCCTGTTAAAGGCGGAGAGGCACACAAACTAACCTCTTCACCGGGCTACGAAGCATACCCCAGATTTTCCCCCGATGGAAAATACGTGGCTTTCTCCGGACAGTACTATGGAGGAAGAGATGTATATGTGGTTCCTTCCAGGGGAGGAGACCCAATAAAGCTCACCTATCATTCCAGTTACGAAATGGTGGTGGGCTGGACACCGGAGGGCAGGGTAGTATTTACCTCAGACAGAGAAACGATTT
>JAMOUL010000214.1 GCA_027062035.1 Candidatus Aminicenantota bacterium
AGTCTCATCCAGAAAATATTATTGATAATTGAAGCTATCAATCCCTCCCATTCTCCCTTTATTTTTGGCCTTTTTTCTTCGTATTCTTTAGCTCTTTTTCTGAGATAATCCTTGATCCATATGGGATCCTGGTTGAACTTCTCAAAACCAGCGTAGAAAAAGAAACTTCCCGGGCCTATTTTTGCTTCTATTTCCCTATCCTTCTGTTTGACCTCTGTAACCGGGGTTAAAGGAAGAAATAGGAGCTTTCCGTCCGCCGAGCTAAAAATGCCCTTTCTGTAGATAAAACTTTCCCCCATCTTCCATGGAGAGTAAAAAATTAGCCTTATACTTATGCCCCCGGGTACATCCAGCCATCCCACAATTCCGTTTCTGTATTTCCCGTATCTTAGATACAGGAGTCCGGATTTATTCTTTTTCTCCTTTATGGGAGTTTTTCTTCCCATACCAAAGGGCAGGGTGGTGTCGAAACTTACCTCTGCATAGGAACCGTCAGGGGCAAAGGGACCCACATCGTGCACTATGAAAAAGGTATCGTATCCATCGGCAATTTTATTTCCCTTCTCAATTGCAAACCTGAACCCGTATATCTTTCCCTGGTCGTAGATTACAATTCCGTGCCAGTAAGCGGGATCCAGAGCGCCAAACTGAAAGGCAAGGAGCGTACCCAGCAGAAGAAGTAATGTCAGAGCTTTCTTCATTTTTCCCTCCGCATATCATAGATCATCCTTGCAATAAGGGTATCCCAGATATAGTTCTTCGGAGAGTAAAGCACTGTGTAGTCAGGTGAATAGCTTTCCATAAACCTGTGGTTTTTCCTTAGCTGGATTAACATGGCATCCTCGAGCCTTTCCAGAAGCTGTTCTGCTTCCCTTATGTAACCATAATTCAAAAGTCCCTTGAAGACCAGAAATTCCCATGTGAGCCATACAGGACCATTCCACCTGCAACAGGAAAGCACCGCAGGGTTGTAATAGGGATCGTCTGCAGAGAGGGTGGGGACTCCATAGCGTCTCCAGAATTCCGCTGGATTAAGGAGGTGCTTCATTAACCTCTTTGCCTTTCTCTTCGATGCTATTCCTGCCCACATTGGAAGAAAGCCTATTATTTCCTTTCGCCTGAGACTCTTTCCATCAGGGGTTTTGAAGGTCATTGTATTCTTATGAACGTGATAATAAAAACCAGTTTCAGGATCCCACATGTATTTGTTTATGAGATACGAAAGTCTGGAAGCTCTGGACTTCCACCGGGCAGCATCCCTTTTCAACCCAAGTTCCCTGGCCATTTTTTCCAGAGAGCGCATTTCCATAACCATCATGGAGCTGAGGTCAAGAGCCTCTACCTGGCCAGGTGCATCCGGTTGTTTCCCGAAAATTTCCCACACAGCATTGTAGCCATCCCTTACGCATTCGAGCCATACATGACCTCCCCATTCCAGAAGTCCGTTTTTGTTGGTGTCCCTTGTTTTAAGAATGTATTCAGCAAAGGCTTTTCCTGACCTGTAGGCCTTCCGCAGAAAGCCTTTATCCTTTGTTATCCGGTATATTTCCCAGTTTGTCCACGAGTAGAAGGGAGCAGAAGTGGTTTTTCTTCCCTTGACAGGGAAGGTTCTTGTGAAAAAAGCACCCACCCTGTAAGGTAAATATCCATCGCTTTGCTGTACCTTCATAAAGTTTTTCTGAGAGTTCATGGCAAGCTGCGGGTCCATGAGCACAAGCGATTGCATGGAAAGACTTTCGTGGAAAACCTGCCCTTCGTGGCCCCAGCTCCAGGTAGGTTCCCTTGAAAAAACGTAATAGCTGTAGGGAAATTGTCCCGTGGGAGGATAAAACTGTTGCCTTGCCAGGTAAAGGGCCTGGATATAAAGCAGTCTTTCGTCCCTGTTCTTGAAACGAAGGACAGGGGCTTTCGAAAGCAGTCTTCGGTTTTCTCTGATATATCTTTTCAATTTAAGGGCCAGGGCTTTTTTCGCCGTGGGAAGGAGTTCCTCTTCCTGGCCCTTCTGGACAGTTACCCTTGCAATTCTTATGGTGTTGTTTCCCGGATGTAGTTTAAATGAAAGGGCAAAGGCTCCCAGTTCTCCGTCTATACTACCATTAAGGAAGTTGTATGAAGAGGCCTCCGAGAAAATACGTTCATCATAGATGAAGTATCCGCCCCAGGAGAAGGGTTTTACAGAGGGAAGGAGCAGATTTGCCCTTTCCGGGACAAAACCCCTGAGGGTTTTCTGCTGGAACCATGTTTTTTCTGGCTGGATGTAATAAAAAGTTACTCCGCCCTCTTTGTTCAAATATTTTGCTCTCTTTATCCTCTGATATTCGTTTCCGTAAAATATGTACAGAAGAAGCTCTTTTCTTTCACTGGACCTGACATTGATTTCCAGAAGACCTGTCCTTGAAGTCCATACGAAAAACCTCATTTTAACCTTTACCCCGGGGAAGGGCTCCATTTTCACCTGAAGAAAATCGGGATATGAGATATCCACCACAGGTTTTTTGTAAAAATCCTTCACCTTTACTGCAAACAATTTTCCCAGGCGGAAACCAGGAAATATTTCCCCTGAAGTGTCGGTGGAGAGGGAAACAGGCTTGTTGTCAAGATAATAAACGAAGTGATAGCCTTCATCCACAAAATAATCGCTTCTTTCAGGAGCAGCTATATAGGTGGTGTATAGGGGGCAGAACGATGAACAATGAAGATTTTCCATGGGGCTTGTGGCCAGAAGAAGCACCGGTAACAGAAGAAACAAAATTCTTCTCATATTTTCCTCCGCTCTTTACGGTTACAAGCCCATTATAGTTAAATCCGTTCTGACCTTCAACCGCGTGGGCATTTGCAGAAAATCTTGTAATAAAGGAAAGAGGGCAATAAAATTCTGGGGTGAAGAATATCAGAAGATTTGGAACATTTGATGGGGTTTTCCTTCCCACCATTCTGTCTATCTTCGGAGTAATCCTTTTTCTAAGGACAGGATGGGTTGTGGGCAACGCTGGCCTGGTCAACGCCCTGATAATTTTATTTATCGCTGAGATGATTGCTCTTGCTACAGCCCTTTCCCTTTCTGCCATTTCCACAAACATTGAAGTTGGGGGAGGAGGGGTTTATTACATAATTTCCAGGAGCCTGGGGGTTAACACCGGTGGAGCAATAGGAATTCCTCTTTACCTTTCACAGGCTATTTCCATAGCCTTTTACATAATAGGATTTCTTGAGTCCCTGAAAATTATGGGAATAAATAACCTCGATATGAGGTTGTGGGGAACTATTGTGCTCTTTCTATTTTCATTCATGGCATATCATGGTGCAGATTTTGCGGTGAAATTGCAGTACTTAATTTTTTCTCTCCTTGTTCTCGGCATACTCTCATTTTTCCTGTATCCCCACTGGGTTCCTCTTAAGGAGAATATTGTCCCTCATTACTACGGAAATTATAATTTCTGGAAAGTCTTTGCAGTGTTTTTCCCTGCAGTAACCGGTATTACCGCTGGAATAGGTTTATCCGGGGAGTTAAAGGAACCAGGGAAAAATATTCCCAGAGGAACAATAATGGCTGTGATAGCAGGAGCTATTGTATATGCTCTTGTTATGTGGAAGGCAGCTTCAGTGGAGCTATACACCCGGCTCATATCAGATACAGGGGTCTTTATAGAAAAGTCCATGTTTCCAGGAATGGTAATGCTGGGAATATGGGCGGCTACCATTTCGTCTGCCCTTACATTTACCCTTGGAGCTCCCCGCACGCTAAAGGCCCTCTCGGATGATGGAGTTATTCCTCGCATATTTGCCTCTACCCTGGGTTCTCCTAACAGGGAGCCCAGGATGGGCGTTATAGTCAGTTTTTTCATTGCAGAAGCGTTCATTCTTCTCGGATCCCTCAACAGCGTTGCCATTGTTATTACCATGTTCTTTCTCATAACCTATGGGGTTTCCAATTATTCTGCAGGAATCCAGGAGCTTATAGGAAATCCAAGCTACAGACCCAGATTTAGAGTTCACTGGCTGATTTCTCTGATTGGGTTTGCAGGAAGCATATTTGTGATGTTCCTTATAAGCCCTACAGGCATGGTGGTGGCTATTCTTTCAATATTTATTATCTATCTTTTGCTGAAGAGAAAGGGTTTACACCAGACCTGGGGAGATGTTCGAGCAGGCCTATGGATTTCCCTGGCAAGGTTTGCGCTTTTAAAGCTGGAACATACGAACCTTGATCCTCTTAACTGGCGACCCAATATTATGGTATTTACAGGAAATCCTGAAACAAGGCCATATCTTGCCAGAATGGCAGAGTGGCTTTCCAGGGGCAGGGGAATAGTGACTTATTTTAATCTCATAGAATGTTGCACCAATAAAGATTACCTTCACAGAAAAGAGGAGCTTCAGAAACTAAAGGAGTTTATACACAAGAACAGGCTGACTGCCTTTGCGGAAATCGAAGTGGTGGAGAGGCCATGGGAATCTATTCCGTGCATTGCCCAGGCACATGGGATAGGAAAACTATATTCCAATGTTGCAATGTTTGGATGGGGTAAACATTTTCAGAGGGATAATAGGGTAATAGATATAATAAGGAAACTTGTATGGCTTAATAGGGATGTATTGATCCTGAAGTATTGCAGGGAAAAAGGGTTCGGGGAAATGAAAACCATTGATATATGGTGGGGAGGAAAGGGGGGAAATATAGAGTTAATGCTCCTCATGGCCCACATTATTTTAATGAATTATGAGTGGAAGGAGGGAAGACTCCGGGTTGTACGTGTAGTTAACAGAAAGGAAGATGTTGATAGAGAGAGGGAAATAACTCTTGACAGGCTTTTTAGGGCAAGAATGAACGGCGATGTGAAGATAGTTTTAAATGATAACCACAAACCCCTGAAAAATCTTATGCAGGAGGTTTCAGGGGATTCTGATCTTATAGTAATGGGGCTTCCAGTTCCCGGTAAAGGTGAAGAAAGGATTGTGGCAGAGCGAATAGAACATCTGATCTCTTCCCTTGGTTCAGTGCTTATGGTAAGAAGCACCTTTAAGAAGGAAGTTTTTATTTAACTTGACCTCTACTCGTATCTCAGAGCATCTATAGGATGGAGATTTGCTGCCTTTCTCGCAGGATAAAACCCAAAGAATACCCCCACTGCTGCTGCAAATAGAAAGGATATGAGCACAATTGCAGGGTTTATTATGGGGGTGAGGGAGGTAAACTTGTTCATAAGGAAAACTGCTATAAAGGACAGTATGATCCCGATTATTCCTCCTATCAAACTGAGAACTATGGCTTCGGAGAGAAACTGAATCAGTATATCAGAGCTTCTCGCTCCTACAGACATCCTTATACCTATTTCTCTTGTCCTTTCCGTAACGGACACCAGCATTATGTTCATGATTCCTATGCCACCTACTATGAGAGATACTGCAGCTATTGAAGCGAGGAGAAGGGTCAGCACCTTTGATGTTTCTGTGGCCCTTTCTATTATCTCTGTCTGGGTTCTTATTCTGAAATCGTCCTCCTGCCAGTCCTGGAGCCTGTGGGATTCCCTGAGTATTTCCCTGATTTCCTTCTGGGCGGCATCTATCTGGTCCCGGGAAATTGCGCTCATTATTATTGCGTCTATATATCTTCCTCCCTTTAGCCTGTAAAGGGCAGTGGTGTAGGGAACCAGAACTATGTCGTCCTGATCAAAACCCCTTGCGTCCTGTCCCTTTTCCGAAAGCACCCCTATGATTTTGAAGGGAATATTTCTTATTCTGACCCTTTCTCCAACCGCGGTCCCTTCCGGAAAGAGTTCATCCGCCACCGTCTTTCCGAGGACAGCTACCTTTGCTCTGGAAGCCACATCCCTTTCTGTAAAGAATTCTCCCTCTGCGATGGGCCATTCCCTTATCTCAATGTAGCCGGGAGAAACGCCGAGCACCGATGTAAACCAGTTGCTGGCTCCTCCAATAATCTGTCCGGAGGTTCTGACTATAGCAGAAATGCCTCTGACTAAAGACGCTTCTTCTTTCAGTTTTTTGATGTCGTTTTCAGTAAACCTGACGTATGTGCCTCCCCCCATTCTGACCGAACCTGTGGTTGCAACTCCTGGGAAGACAATTATCATATTGGTTCCAAGGGCTGCTATTTGTTCCTCTATGCTGCGCTGGGCTCCCTGACCGATTGCTACCATGATAATCACGGCACTTACCCCAATTATTATTCCCAGAGAGGTTAGGAGACTTCTGGTCTTGTTTCTTATAATGCTCCTCCATGACGATTTAAGAAGATTGGTAAGGAACCTCATAATAATCCCTCCTCCTGAAGCTCAAGTTCTTCCTCAAGAACCAGTCCTTTCTTTAATTCTTTCAGGTCAGCTCTGGCGTCCCTTGGTGCATCCACAGTTATTTCCTTTACTATCTTCCCATCCCTTATTCTCACTATCCTTCTGGTATAGAGGGCAATATCCCTTTCGTGGGTTACAAGGATGATGGTTATTCCCTCGCGGTTCAGGTCCTGAAAGACCGAAATTACATCAAGGGAGGATACTGAATCCAGATTTCCTGTGGGTTCATCGGCAAGGATAAGGGAGGGATTATTTACAAGGGCCCTTGCTATTGCAACACGCTGCTGTTCTCCTCCAGACAACTGGCTTGGAAGGTGGTGTAGTCGGTCTCCGAGTCCAACCCTTTCAAGTGCTTCTATGGCTGCCTTTCCTGGATTTTTTATCCTGCCGGTTCTATCGTAAATTAAAGGCAGTTCAACGTTTTCCAGGGCAGTGGTTCTCGGAAGCAGATTATAGCTTTGAAATACGAAACCTATCTTTCTATTCCTGATGTCTGCCAGCTTATTTCTGGAAAGATTGTTTACATTTTCTCCCTCCAGGAGGTACTCTCCGGAGGTCGGGGTATCAAGACATCCAATAAGGTTCATAAGGGTGGATTTTCCTGAACCCGAGGGCCCCATGATGGAGACGAATTCTCCGCTTTCCACTGTCAGGTCTACGCCACGAAGTGCGTGGACCCTGACCTCTCCCATCTGATAGACCTTTGTTATTCCCTTCATGCTTATTACAACCGACATTCTGGCCTCCCTAAAATGGTCTGAACCTTCTAAATGTGGAAGGGACCTTTCGCCGGGAGGAAGATCCATTTTCTGTGAGCATTCCTGTTATTACCTTCATGCCCTCTTTTATACCCCTTCCCCGGATTATCTCAGTTACATGTCCGTCGGTGGCACCCAGTTGCACCAGTGCAAATGAGATGTTTCCATCCTTATCCATGTACCATAACCTTCCCCTTTTATCGTTATTTCCGGAAAAAGCTCCATTTCTAACAGGAAAGGGTGATTTTCCCGGTGAAATTCCTCTTTCCTTCATCCGCCTTGCTATCTTTTCCCGGAACCTCTTCATTGCTTCTTCCATTATTTCTTCCGGGGGCGAGAATCTGAGGGCAGTGTTGGGAACCAGAAGAACGTTCTTCCTCTGTTCTATTATGAAATCTATGGTTGCAGTCATACCCGGAAGAAGTATTTTTTCAGGGTTGTTTGCCTCTATAACCACCGTGTAATTCACCACATTCTGTATGGTCTCGGGCTGGAGCCATATTTGTTTTACAATTCCATGGAATAGCTTTTCAGGATAGGCCTCCACAGTGAATCTTACCTTCTGACCCTGTTTTATCTGTCCTATGTCGCTTTCGTCCACATATGCGAGGATCCTCATTTTGGAGAGGTCTTCTGCTATTATGAAGAGAGTTGGAGCCTGAAAACTGGCAGCTACCGTTTGTCCTTCTTCTATATTCCTTGCTACCACTATCCCGTCTATGGGGGAGCGTATGTATGCATAATTCAGATTCCTTTTTGCCCTTTTAAGAGCAGCCTCTGCAGACTTCAGGGCTGCCTTCTGGATTTCGTAATTTGTTCTGGCAGTTATAAACTCAGATCTGGTTATAATTCCCTTTTTATAAAGCACAATACTCTGTTCGTAATCATCCTTTGCCTTTTCAAGCTGAGCCTTTGTCTTTTCGTAGGAAGCTTCAGCATCGGTTAACGTAGCCTCCAGCAGAGAAGTGTCCAGAACCGCAAGTAGTTGCCCCTTTTTTACAATATCATTGTAATCTGCATAGATGTGTGCAATTCTTCCGGATACCTGGGTTCCCACCTCCACAGTATGGAGGGCGCTCAGTGTTCCTGTGGCAGAGATGGTTCTTTCGATCGTTCCCCTTTTTATTTCCGCAAATTTGTACCTCCGGTACGAGTTATTTCCCTTTAATTTAAAAATAGCTCCTGCTGTTAGAAGCAGTAAAACGATGAGAAATATTACCAGCCAGACCGTTTTTTTCATAGTCCTCTCCTGTTTTTTTTATTCATATT
>JAMOUL010000215.1 GCA_027062035.1 Candidatus Aminicenantota bacterium
AGCTTCACCCTTCAGGACTTATCCTCAGGGGGCTCAACATAGAATCCTTCAACACATGGATGATAGAGGTTAACAGCGGAAAAACCGGAACAGCCATATCCACATTCTTCTTCCCATGGAGAAGGGTGGAGAAAATAATACTTGACGAGGAGAGAGACGATGCAGAATCCCTCGCCCAGACATTCAAAAGGAGAACCGGAAAGGATGTTGTGGAACTCCTTTCCTCTTAAAGCAGTTATCTTCGATCTTGATGGCACCCTTTACATATCTCCATACAACTGGAGATGGATGAAGGACAGGCTTGGGGTGAAGGATGGACTGATCCTTGATCACCTTTATTCCCTTGAAGAGCCCGAAAGAACCCGGAAATTTCAACTACTTGATGAGATGGAGGAGTCAGCCATAGAAAAGGGAAAGATCGCAGAGGGAGCACTGAAGCTTCTTAATTACCTCAAGAAGAATGGCATAAAAACCGGAGTTCTCACAAACAATTCCAGACGACTGGCAGAGAAGGTTCTTTCCAACATTCCATTTGACTTCGACGCTTTAATAACAAGGGACGATGGCGTCTATAAGCCATATCCAGGCGCAATGGAAACCATCCTCAAACTGCTGGAAGTAAAACCTGAGGAAACGATTTATGTGGGAGATAATCTTCTGGACATCAAGGCTGCGGAGCCATTCCCTCTGAAGGCAACCTTTATAATCAATGACAGCGAGGAATTGAGGGAAAAGTTTAAAAGCCGGGTAATCTTTGTTTCAGAAATAGGAGAGATTATCGGGTTTTTAGATGGTAAAATTAATAATAGAGGTGGAAAATGAAAAGATTAATATTTGTTATACCTGTTTTTCTTATATTGTTTGCCTTCTGTTCCCAGGGGCCATCCCCTGATGAAGTAAAAAAGTGGATAGAAGTTGTGGACATTAAAACTCAATGGGTGCAGAAATATGGACCCCAGGTAAGACCCTGGGAAGTGGTATATGTCCCCTCAATCAGATTCAAACTAAAGAACAATGGAACAAAGCCGGTAAGAATTCTCTACTTCAATGCGGAGTTCAAATTTAAAGATGAGGAGAAAAGCCTGGGCTACGACTACAAGGCATTTCCTCAGAAGGAACCGATAAAGCCCGGGGAAGTCAGCAAGGAAGTCTTTCTCAGGTGTCCATACGGATTCAGGGCAAGTTCAAAGGAAAGTTTCATCCACAATCCGTACTGGAAAAAGGCAGAGGTGAAGATCTTCGCTGGAATACCAGGTGGACGACTGGTAAATCTCGGTGTATTCCCAATTGAAAACAAACTGGAGGACGAAGAGCAAAGTGGTCAAGAGCAGAAGTAGTCTATATTTTCTCCTTTTTGCCCTGATTTTTGGGTTCTTGTTTTCGATTGTGGTTTCCTTTTTTGAACCAAAACCCAAGGATATAGCTGCTTCCATAAAGATAATAGATTTCAACTCAAAATGGATACCCTCCACACCTCCGGCAAAGGCCATGGTAAAACCATGGGAGGTGTTTATTGCTCCAACAATTTCCTTCAGGGTGAAGAATATAGGAAAGAAACCTCTGAGATATGTGGCCTTCAACGCGGTGTTCGTGAGAAAAAGAACGGAAATGAAACTTGGAACTTCATATATACTTACTCTCAGAGAACCTCTCAGGCCAGGTGAAATTTCAAAGGAGATAAGAATGACATCGGACGGAGGATATGCAGGGTCCTCAATAAAGGCGCTCAAGGACAATCCGTTCTGGGAACCGGTGGTGTGCCGTTTATATCTTGCCAAGGGCAGCAAATTCCTTCTCCTTGGCACCTTCGATATAAATGACACCATCGAAGCCAATTGACTAAGGGAGCAAATCCTTTTAAGATACTCTTTTAACAAATTCTGAGGGAGGACAAGATGAAGGATTACGAATTCAGAAGCATAGAAAGAAAGTGGCAGAAGAGATGGGAAGAAGACAGGGCTTTTAGCGCTAAAGATCTGGAGGGAAAGAAGTATTACGTCCTCGAGATGTTTCCCTATCCATCAGGAAGGCTTCATATGGGACACGTGAGAAATTACTCCATAGGGGATGTGGTTGCAAGGTTCCTGTGGAAAAGGGGATATAACG
>JAMOUL010000216.1 GCA_027062035.1 Candidatus Aminicenantota bacterium
GGGATGGGCCTGCCTTATATACTCGTAGATCTGTTCAAAATTGGTGGGATCCAGATTCCTTGTATCTGTATTTTTGAGCAAAAGAGCATATGGTCCATCAGAAATAGGATCATAAAGTCTGAACTCCCCCACCCCATTCCTTTTGAAGAAAATCAGAGCAAAATGGGAAGGAAGTTCCAGTTTTGAATTGCCATAATAAAACCAGACCTCAATAGGAACCACGTATGGGTCCATGTAATATCTCTCTATACTGGCAGGTTTCCCCATCAATATGTAGATCCTACCCCTATCCGTTTTCCAGCCTGGTCTGGATGAATCTGTTCCCAGGTATCTATTGGCGTAATTAAACCTTTTTATCAGCTCCTCCTTGAATTCATTTCTGGGAGTTGCCGGGTTGGGATCCCTTACCTTCCAGAATGTCCTTATAAAAACATCGCGATCCCTGTTACTTGTAAGAGATAAGAACACTTCCTTTTCCTTTGGGGTAATTACCCACCACACAAGTTCAAGCCATTTTTTATACTTCTGAGGAAGCTTATCGATGGATACTTTGCTTGTGGCCGGAAATACTAAAAGAGCAAGGAGAAACATTACCAAAACTTTTTTTCTCATATGAATATTTTACCAGATTAGGGTAAAATAAGATTAAGGAGGGAAATATGAAGAAAATTGTCATTTTCCTTGCAATCGCCACCTTAGCCATTGCACAGGTAAATCTCGTATTTCTGGGAGGAATAGGCGTAACAAAGGGTTCTGATGTCCTGAATGACCAGCTATTCCGTATAAGCCTCTCTTCCGGAGCCAATTATGGATTAAAGGCACAGGCAATGGCCGGTAGAATAGGAGTTGAAGTTTACTATACCCTTAACACCCTTGAATCCAATGCAATAGATAAGGTAACGAATGGCAAACTTGATTTTTCCGACAAATTTGCCAATTACGGAATCGGACTCGTACTTCAGGGAGGTGGAATACTTAACCCATATCTTTCCTTTGATTATGGCAAAACCAGGTTCCTGGGCTCACACAAATACGCTACCGACGGAAAACACTATTCCCTGGGTCTCGGAGTAAAGTTTGCACCGGCTTTCTTTGGTGTATGGGGAGAAGCCCGAATCCTTAGAGTTTCAGACCTTTTAAAGGAATTTTCTGAGTTTAAAACGGAAGGAAAGTTCACAACCTTTTCTGTTACTGTAGGGGGACTCATTAAATTCTAAGTGATTAGAAGTAAAGATAGTCATAAAATAAAGGAAGCAAGGGAACTTTTAAAGAAAAGACAGGCAGCCCCGGTAGAAGGTAAAAAATTAGTTCTGGAGATTCTTCAGACGGAGTTAAAACCATTAGCTCTCTTTTTAAGGGAAGAGGACAGTGAGATTGAATCCCTTGCACAGAAGAAGGGTATAAATCCGCTCTTCGTTACTGAAAAGCTTTTAAAGTCACTTTCCGAGCTCAAAACTCCTCCTGGACAGCTCCTCCTGGTAAAGCCACCATCATGGATGGAAAGGAACTGGAAAAGAGTGGTAATACTTGAGAGGGTACAGGATCCCACAAATGTAGGTTCTATAATAAGAACAGCCTACTGTCTGGGATACGATGCCATCTATTCAGATCTCGAAACTGCTTATCCATATACAGGCAAAGTAATACGAACAAGCAGTGGCTATGCACTAAGAATCCCATTTCTCAGAATAAAGGACCTCAGGCAAAAAATAAGA
Organism: Candidatus Aminicenantota bacterium; assembly: GCA_027062035.1. Taxonomy (GTDB): domain Bacteria; phylum Acidobacteriota; class Aminicenantia; order S016-38; family S016-38; genus S016-38. The sequence goes on from JAMOUL010000216.1 coordinate 1,716, forward strand.
TTACTTGCCAAACAACTGGAAATTATAGGAACCTTTCCTGAAAATGGTGAGCCACTGGAAGGGTTTAGAACAGGGAAAAATTTTGCCGTGGTTTTTGGAAACGAAAGTCAGGGAATCTCTCCTGAGCTTAATTCCCTCATAAAAAGAAGAATTTCTATCCCGATGAAAAGGGGAGAATCTTTAAGTGTCTCCGCCTCAGCAGCTATTATCCTCTATTTTCTCTCTAAAAGCCAATCTTCTCCTTAACAGAGTAGATTCTTTTACCTGAGCTCTCGTGGTATGTTCTTGTAAGCATCTCCCCAAGGAGACCAAGCACGATTAACTGTATTCCTGTCAGAATTAGAAGAAGGGTAAGAAACAAAAGAGGCCTATTGCCTATAGGTT
>JAMOUL010000217.1 GCA_027062035.1 Candidatus Aminicenantota bacterium
CAGCCAATCTTTTTCAGGTATGGGAATTTAATATACGTCCATGGCTCCACATGTTCTGCTATGTAGTCAAGGTAGTCTTTACCTGAAAACCTGCCTATTTCCTTCCCTTCAGTGTCCACAATTCGAACGGTACCATCGTAGAAAGACACTTTGTTGTTCTCGTCCACCAGACCCATATAATTGGTCTTCAGATAGTAAGCATCACTGGTTATTATGTCCACATATTCCTGGTTTGAAAGGACGATGTCGTGAAATGCCTTTATGGTAAACCTGGCAAACTCAAGTGCTTCCTTTGAAACTTCCTTCAGCTTACCGGCTATCTCTCCATCCACTGGCTTTGATATTCCGCCTGGAAGACCGAAAACAGGGTGAATGACCTTCCCTCCCATTTCGGTCATAAGCTCCCTGACCATGCGTCTTGTGGCAATAAGCCTCTTTGCGATCTCGAGTCCCACCTTACCGATGACACCAAGGATATTTCTTTCAGCCCTGTCCGCAGTCGGACCAACAATGAAGTCAGGTCCTCCGAGATAGTAGAAGTGAAGAAGGTGATCTTCGAACATGAACATGTTGTAAAAGAGTTCCCTTACCTTCTTAGCTACAGGCGTGGGTTCCACCTTAAAGAGATCATCCAGACACTTTGTGGAAGCCATGTGGTGCGCTGTAGGACAGACTCCGCATATCCTGGGGGTTATCCTGGGCATCTCTTCAGCCGGTCTTCCAACTGCGAATTTTTCAAAACCACGGAGCTCAGGAATCTGGAGATAGGCCTTTTCTACATTCCCGGCCTCATCCAGAAAAATTTCTATATTTCCATGCCCTTCAAGCCTTGTTATCGGACTTATGCTTATCCTTTCCATTATTCCCTCCTAAGTTTTCCCTTGAGTATGGATTTGGGAAGAGAGAACCTGTAAAAGGTACCCGCTGGATCCGGACATGCGTTCAGCAACTGCTCAAACTCCTTCTGTTCCTCAGGGGGATAGTCGAGTATGGAAGCCATGGCAGAAAGCATGGAAAGTCCCTGGTCAAATACGTTGTCCAGCGGACCAAAACAACCTCTACACGGCATGTTTGCCCTTATGCACCTTTCTCCACATCCGGTCCTTGTGGCCGGTCCAAGGCACACAATTCCCTGGGCAAGAAAACATTTTTCAGGATCTATTTCCACCTCGTGCGGCCTTTTAAGGTCCTTTATCAGGAATTTTTCCGGTTTGGTTTCGTTCAATGGACAGGTGGAACACAGTGCCTTATTCGGGGAAAGCACAGCGCCTTTTTCCGGAAGTTTCCCTTCCAGCAGGGCCTGAATTCCTGCCATCACTATATCCGGAGGAGGCGCACACCCTGGCACATAATAATCAACATCAATTACCTGGTCCAGAGAAAGGACTCTATCGTAAAATTCCGGAATCTCCAGCTCATATCCATTGTCATGCGAATGGGGCGTGGGAATAGTTCCCTCCGGGTTTTCTGTGCTGGGACTGTCCATATACACGTACTTGAAAATCTCTTCCTTCGAATACAGGTTTGCAAGGCCGGGAATCCCTCCAAGATGGGAACATGAGCCAAAGGCAAACACGAGTCTGGATTTCCTTCGCAGAAGCCTGACCATCTCTTCCTGTTCCGAGGTCCTTACTGCCCCATTTATGAAGGAAGCCACAAAGAAACCGTCGGGCTTTTCTTCAACATCCTTCTTTTTAAAATCAAGGGCAACGGGCCAGAATCCGATATTTACTGCATTTACCACATCCAGGATTTTCTCTGCCAGGTCAACCACTGCCTCCTCACACCCTCCACAGGATGCACACCAGTAAAAGGCAACCCAGGGTTTTTCAGCCATCACCCACCTCCGTTTCTGTTTCCATCTCCACCTGTTCATTCCTGTGCAGGGGACCAAGACGGCGGATTTCCTCCGTGAACTCATCACAAACCCTCTTCACCTTTTCTCCCTCAGAAGCTGAGATCCACTCGAGTCTGAGCCTTTCAGGCTCAATTCCAAACTGAGGGAGCATTTTTTTAAGCATAAGGTATCTTCTGAGGGTTTTGTGATTGCCGTTCTGATAATGGCAGTCTCCAGGATGGCAT
>JAMOUL010000218.1 GCA_027062035.1 Candidatus Aminicenantota bacterium
CCCAGCAGAAATTCCAGGGATTTCTCACCGTAATAGCTCCAGCCCAGGATGGTTGAATATGCGAATAAGATGAGGCCTATGGACACCACCGCTCCACCCAGGATGTTTCCGAAACTTGAGCCAAGGGCCCCTTCGAAGATGGACTTGAATCCAAGGGAGGAAAGTGGTGCACCGTCTGCACCGCTTGTCCATGCACCGGAAGTTATTATCACCAGGCCTGTCATTGTGCATACGATAATTGTGTCTATGAAGGTCTGGGTCATTGAGACAAGGGCCTGGTTGACAGGGTTTTTGGTCTGGGCGGCCGCTGCTGCTATTGGAGCGGAACCCAGGCCGCTTTCGTTGGAGAAGAGGCCCCTTACTATTCCCATTTGAACTGCCTTCTTAACTCCGGCTCCAAGAAAGCCTCCTGCTGCTGCGGTTCCAGTGAATGCACCCTTGAAGATCAATCCCAGGGCATGGGGTATTTTGTCTATGCTGAGTATAAGTGCCACTGTGGCAGCAAGGAAATATATGAGGATCATAAAGGGGACCAGTACCCCGGTAACCCTTGCTATGGATTTAATCCCTCCTATGATAACGAGCCCGGTAAGAATGGCAAGGACAAGTCCGGTTACCCAGTAGGGAACCTTTATGAATGAGTGAATGGCATCTGCAACGGAATTGGACTGGACCATATTGCCTATGCCAAAGGCAGCTATGGAGGCGAAGATGGCAAAGAGAACCCCGAGCCATTTTGTTTTCAGCCCGAGGGTAAGATAGTACATTGGTCCTCCACTCATTGTGCCGAATTTGTCCCTGGTTCTGAATTTGACCGCAAGGAGTGCCTCTGAGTACTTCGTTGCCATTCCGAATAGACCGGTGATCCACATCCAGAAGAGGGCTCCGGGTCCTCCAGCAGCTATAGCGGTTGCAACTCCAGCTATATTTCCTGTACCCACCGTGGCTGCCAGGGCGGTCATCAGAGCCTGAAAATGGGTTATGTCCCCTTCTGCCTTCTCCTTTCTTTTAATGAGGGCTAAATAAAGGGCAGGAAATAGTTTTGTGAACTGAATTCCGCGCAGTGCGAAGGTAAGGTAAATCCCTGTTCCGAGAAGCAGAATGATCAGCGGTGCTCCCCAGACTATGTTCCTTATGGAAACAAGGGTGTTCATGTTAAATATTCCTTCCAAGTTGCCTCCCGAATGAAGATTGCAATTGTTTTTTGCTATGAATAATTATAGTAAAATAAAACCAGAGAAATGGAAAAAATTCTTGTGGTGGATGACGAGAGGGACATAACTGATGTCCTCTCTGAGTATTTAGAACTTGAAGGTTACGAGGTATTTACTGCTAACGATGCCGATGAGGCAGAGAAAATACTTTCCTCAGAGGACATAGCCCTCCTGCTCACAGATATAAGAATGCCCAAGAAATCCGGATTGGAACTTATAGAAACCGTTAAAGGTGATGATAATGATGTGGAGGTAATAATAATATCCGCCCTCAAAGACATTAATATGGCTATTGAGGCCATGAAGGTGGGGGCGTTCTCTTATTTACTTAAACCATTTAATCTTAGTGATGTATTAATAAATGTCAGAAATGCCCTTGAAAAGAGAAGACTTATTCTTGAAAACAGGAAATATCAGGAGCGCCTCGAGTCCCTTGTGGCGGAAAGAACTGAAAAGCTGAAAAACACATTGAAGGCCCTGGAAAAATCCTATCTGGAGACCTTGAAGGTTCTGGTAGAAGCCCTTGATGTAAGGGACATCGAAACAGAGGGACATTCGGAAAGGGTTGTGGAATACACAATGCTTATTGCCAGAAACATGGGGATAACCGACGAAAAGGTTCTCAATAACCTTAAAATAGGAGCCCTTCTCCACGACATCGGAAAGATAGGAATCCCGGATTCCATACTCCGGAAAAAGGGAAAACTTACCATTGATGAAATGAAGACCATGAGAGCTCATGTGGTGCTGGGACACAAGATAATTTCCTCTGTGGATTTTCTGAGGGGAGCGGCAGATGTTGTCCTCTATCACCATGAGAGATGGGATGGTAAGGGATATCCCTTTGGAAGAAAGGGAGAA
>JAMOUL010000219.1 GCA_027062035.1 Candidatus Aminicenantota bacterium
GTCTCTTCGGAATTGCTCTTATAATTTTCAAGAGAAAAAGTTTCTCGAGCATGTTACCATACGGGGTATTTCTGGCTATAGCTGCCTGGACAATTTATGTTTTTAAGATAGACCTTTTTAAAATTTATATGGGATTCTGGCGGTGAGGAGGGTATCTCTTTTATTTATTCTTCTGGTTGTTTTGCTCTGGATGCTCTACGGTTTTTTCCTCATTGTTCAGATAACCCCGGGAATGGACCCTGTGAAACTTCAGGGGCTAAAGAGACTGTGGGGTATAGTTTCTCTAATCTCTTTAATTATGGTTACCATCCTTGCCCTTCTGGCTTCTCTCGAGAAAGAGAGAAAAAAAGAAGCCTCCATGGATGATATATTAAAACTCGTCTCAGACAGGGGAAGGCAAACTCGAAAAATAATGGAAGCGATAATTGATAGCCTTCAGAGTCCTGCCTTTGTGGTTGAGAACGGGAAAATTACCTTTGCAAACAGGAGGGCCCTGGATATTGAATGTGTGGGGAAAGGGATTCTGGATGAGGAGAGTTTGAGGGAAAACTTTTTCCTGGAAAAAATAGAGCTGGATATAAATGGGGGAAAAGCTCATTTATATTTGTTGCGGGATGTGGAAGAGGAAAGAAGGAAAATCAGGGAAGAGGAAGAGATAAAAAGATTAACCTCCCTGGGTGAAATTGCTTCCTTCCTGTCGCATGAAATTAAAAACTCCCTATCTGTAATTGTGGCATTGATTAAAAGCGGTAAAACCGAGGGGATTCTGGAAGAGGTGGAGGATATCAGAAAGCTTGTGGACCAGTTTATAGAGGAGGCAAGGCCTCTAAATCCTGTTTTAAGAGAATTGCGCCTGGATAAAAACTTCTTTGGCAGATGGCCTGAAGCAGAGGTTAAGGGTGAAGGTATGATTATGGCAGATCCATATATCCTTGAGCTGATCTTTGAAAACCTTGTGAGAAACTCAAGGGATGCAGGTGCTACCCGTATTGATGTTAAAATAAAGGACAGGCATGATAGAGTGGAAGTTGAATATGAAGACAATGGGAAGGGAATAGAACCAGGAGATGAGGAGAGGATATTTTTGCCCTTTCATACAGGGAAAAAAGGGGGTACCGGACTCGGACTTTCCTTCGTTAAAAAAGCGCTTATCTCCATGGGTGGTAACATTAAAGCAATTTCAAAGAAGGGAGGTGCAAAATTCCTGCTAAACCTGAAAAAATAATCATCTGCCTTTGCGGAGGAATGGCAACAGGAAAGACCACGGTTCTCAAAGAGTGGAAGAAATTGGGTGCAAAAATAATAAGGGCCGATGAGGTGGGACATCAGATCCTTCTTGAGGAGGATGTTAAGGAAGCACTTGTGAGGAAGTTTGGAGAGCAAATCCTTTCCAACGGGAAGATCGATCGGGATAAACTGGGCAGGAGAGTTTTTGGAGATAGGGAAGCCCTCGATTTCCTGAATAAACTGACCCATCCCAGGATTAATAAAAGGATAGAGGAAATGTTACGAAAGATGGATGGTGTTATAGTTATTGAGGCGGCTATAGTGTTCGAAATGGGGTTGTATAAACTTTGTGACTATATCGTAGCAACCTACTGTCCCAGGGAAGAACAGATGACAAGGCTTCTGGAAAAGGGGTTTTCCAGGGAGGAAGCGGAGGCAAGGCTTGCTTCCCAGATGCCACCTGAATACTATGCAGGCAGATCCCATGTGATAATCTTTACAACGGAGAGTCCTGAGAAAACACTGAAGGATGCAAGGAAAATATATAGATTGTTGACAAAAAAAGGAGGAAGAGTTGGGTTCCCAAAGAAGCAAAGTTGAAGTAAAGGGCTTTGAAGCGAAGCACTATGATCTTCTGATGGGCCTTTTGACCCTGGGGCAGTATAACAGATGGATAAGAAAGGCTGTGAGAGATACGGGTGCAGGGAAGGGATGGAACGTGGCTGAGCTGGGGAGTGGAACGGGCATCGCTGCCTGTGAGTTTTCCCGGTTGATAGGAGAAGGTCGATACATAGGTCTGGATATTGGTGAGGAAATGATGATGAAGGCGGAGAAAAGATGCAGAAAAAGAAGTAATGTGGAGTTTATTAAGCAGAGGATAGAACAGCCCTTTAAACTTCCGTTTCAGGCGGATCTTTTCTTTATGTCCTTTGTGATGCATGGCCTTGAAAACCCTGATAAAGAAAAGGTACTCGAGAATGTAAGGAAAAATTTGCAGGAAGGAGGACTTTTCGGTGTTCTGGACTATTCCCAGATGAAGTATTCAGAGGCTTTCTGGCTCGCGAGGTGGATTATCTGGAAACTGGAATGTCCTCTGGCCGGAGAGTTTGCTGAAATGGGATTTCCCGGGTTTGTAGAATCCAGAGGATTTAAACTTTTGAAGGTAAATAAGTATTTTCGGGGAATGTTTTCCCTTTATCTTTTTAAGAAGGTGTAATACTTTCTGTTTTTGAAGGACAAAAATCTCTGTGGTATACTTTTGCACGTGAGAAAATTCGCCAAATATCTGGAGATAGCAGCGGATACGCTGTTTTTCGTTTTCTTTGTTCAGGCCTTTGTAGTACAGGCCTTTGTGGTACCCACATCCTCCATGGAAGATACCCTGCTCATTGGTGATCACCTTCTTGTAAATAAGCTGTATTACGCACCCTATTCCAGCAAAATAGAGAAGTTCATTTTACCCATTGGAGACGTTAAAAGAGGAGACATAGTGGTTTTCAGGTTCCCGAAGGACCCCAGATTTGACTACGTAAAAAGGGTTATCGGGCTACCAGGGGATGTTGTGGAAGTACTGGAAGGACATGCATATGTGAACGGAAAACTCATTGATGGTCCCTACGTGAGATTTAAACCCACCCCATACAAGCCTCCGGACTTTGGTCCAATAAAGGTGCCAGAAGGACACCTTTTCGTTATGGGGGATAATAGAAATAATTCCTATGATTCCAGGTTCTGGGGATTTCTTCCGATGAATCATCTGCGTGGAAGACCCTGGTTCATATACTGGAGTCTCAGAAAATCAACCAAGGAATATTCCTTCCCAACCATTTTCCACTGGATGTGGGGCATGGTCAAGTCTATAGTGGAAACTCCATTCAGAACCAGATGGAAGAGAATTTTAACCATACCCCATTGATCCGCTTAAAACAAATTGGAAGGATAAGAACTCCATATAATAGAAAAGCTCCCTATCAACCAATTGATGAAGAAGGAGTCTTTTACCTTGAACTTTTCCCCGAATACGTGGAGGGTCTTGAGAGTATTGAAACCTTTAAATACATATATGTTATTTTCTTTATGGATAGAGCAAAGCCCGCAGAACTTATAGTAGAACCACCATGGGCAGAGGGAAAGAAGGTGGGGGTTTTTGCCTCAAGGTCCCCATCAAGACCAAATCCCATAGGGTTAAGCGTGGTGAGGCTTTTGAAGATAGAGGACAACAGAGTATACATATCAGCAATAGACGCTCTTGATGGTACTCCTCTCCTGGATATCAAACCCTACGTGAAGCATCTCGATTCAAAGGAAGATGCAAATCTTGGATGGGCAGGAGATGTCCGGGATAAGGACCATCTTATTCTTCATTTGAAGGGAATTCCCCACGATTTTTGAGTATAATATCAGTGGAGGTGAACTTTGAGAGTTATGAATTTGAGAAAAATTGATGTTTTGAAAGCAGGATTCGTTTCCGCCGTTCTTTATTTTATTATGGGCCTTTTAATTGTCCTGCTTTACGGCGCAATAGGTATGGCAATAATAAGGAGGGTAAACCCTGGACTTGCAGCTCTCGGGGTGGTTCTTATTATTTTAATTCCCTTAATTTATGCAGCTATAGGTTTTGTTATAGGTCTAATCTTTGCCTTGCTTTTGAACCTCTCCCTATCCATAATAAAGGGATTGCCTCTGTATTTTGAAGAAGAAACTCAGGTAGAAGGAAAGGAGGTGAGCAATGAAATACAGCCCAGTGAAAGCACCGAGGGGTAGCCAGCTTTCTGCAAAAAGCTGGCACCAGGAAGCAGCTATAAGGATGCTGCTCAATAATCTGGACCCGGAAGTTGGAGAAGACCCGGAAAACCTTATCGTTTATGGAGGAACAGGGAAAGCAGCAAGAAGCTGGGAAGCAGTATGGGCAATAATTGACACCCTCAAAAACCTTGAGAACGATGAAACTCTTCTGGTTCAGTCAGGAAAACCTGTAGGGGTTTTCAAAACCCATGAATGGGCTCCCAGGGTGATAATTGCCAATTCGAACCTCGTTCCTAAATGGGCTACCTGGGAACATTTTCATCATCTCGAAAAACTGGGACTAATAATGTATGGACAGATGACCGCAGGTTCCTGGATTTATATTGGAACCCAGGGAATTCTTCAGGGAACCTATGAAACCTTTGCTGCAGCAGGAAGAATCCGGTTCGGGCTTAATGATCTAAGGGGAAAGCTTATTGTTTCAGGAGGATGTGGGGGAATGAGTGGAGCCCAGCCTCTTGCTGCCACCATGAACAATGCCACGTACCTTGCAGCAGAGGTGGTTGAGGAAAGGGCCCGGAAGAGGATTAGAACAAAATATCTTGATGAAATAGAGCATAATCTTGATGCTGCTATAGATAGGGCGCTGGAGTACAAAGAGAAGGGTATTGCAAAAAGTATAGTCTGGATAGGTAATGTGGTGGACCTTCTCCAGCGACTCGTTGATAGAGGCGTAACCCCTGATCTCCTTACGGATCAGACCTCTGCCCATGATCCGCTCAATGGATATATTCCCGAAGACCTTACCTATGAGGAGGCTCTGGAATTGAGAAGTAAGGATCCGGAAGAGTATCAGAAAAGGTCCTTTAAGACCATGGCAAAACATGTGAAGCTAATGATAGAACTGCAGAACCGCGGCGCAGAGACCTTTGACTACGGAAACAACCTTCGTGGAAATGCCCTTGCAGGAGGTTTTGTAAAGGAAGAAGAGGTCAAAAATCCTGATGGAACATGGAAGTATCCCGGTTTTGTTCCCGCTTATATAAGACCGCTGTTCTGTGAAGGCCAGGGCCCCTTCCGCTGGGCAGCCCTCTCCGGCGATCCTGAGGATATATACACCATAGATGAGGAACTTATGAAGCTTTTCCCTGAAAAGGAGCACCTTGTCCGCTGGCTTAAGCTCGCAAGGGAAAGAATAGCCTTTCAGGGTCTTCCCGCAAGGATTTGCTGGCTCGGTTATGGAGAGAGGGATAAGGCAGGGCTTCTCTTTAATAGACTCGTTAGAGAGGGTAAGGTTAAGGCTCCTATAGTGATAGGAAGGGATCATCTTGACACCGGTTCCGTGGCCTCTCCAAACAGGGAAACCGAAGCCATGAAGGATGGTTCCGATGCCATCGCCGATTGGCCTCTTCTTAATTTTGCCCTCAATGCAGTGAGTGGAGCCTCATGGGTGAGTTTCCACCACGGAGGAGGAGTGGGAATAGGCTACTCCCTCCATGCAGGTCAGGTAATAGTGGCAGACGGAAGTGAGATGATGGATGTGAGGTTGAAGAGAGTTCTTACCAATGACCCTGGTATTGGAGTTGCCCGCCATGCAGATGCGGGGTATGAGGAGGCTATAGAATTTGCCAGGAAGGCAGGCATTAAGATTCCCATGCTCAAATCTTGAAGTCTGTGTAACAATTGGGATAAAATTTTATTGACTAAAAAAGTAAAGGGGGTAATATGTCAGGACACTCCAAATGGCATTCTATTAGGCACAAAAAAGCTGTAGTAGATGCTAAGAGAGGAAAACTCTTTACAAAGCTCATAAGGGAAATTATTATCGCTGCAAAGATGGGCGGCGGTGACCCCGATAAGAACCCAAGACTCAGAAAGGCCATCGAAGCTGCAAGGGATGCCAATATGCCCAAGGATAATATAGAGCGTGCCATAAAGAAGGGAACAGGGGAACTCGAAGGAGAAAAGTTTGAGGAAATTACCTATGAGGGTTATGGTCCCGGGGGCGTGGCTGTGTTCGTTGAGGCCACGACAGATAATAGAAACAGAACCGCCTCTGAAATAAGGAGGATCTTTTCCAAACACGGTGGAAACCTTGGAGAAAGCGGTTGTGTTGCATGGATGTTTAAGAGGAAGGGATACATAGTTGTTGAGAAATCCAAGGCTCCATCTGAAGAGGAACTTTTTGATATTGCGGTAGAAGCAGGAGCCGATGATGTCAAGGATGATGAAAGTAATTTCGTAATACTTACTGCACCTGAGGACCTTTTTGAAGTTGTAAAGGCCCTTGAAGAAAAGGGAATAGAGATTGCGACAAAGGAACTGGGTATGATCCCCGATACCTATGTAAAGCTTGAAGGCAAAGAAGCACAACAGATGTTAAAACTTATGGAAGAACTGGAAGACCACGATGATGTCCAGCACGTATGGGCGAATTTTGATATCCCCGAAGAGGAAATCGAGAAGTTTTCTGAATGAGGATTTTAGGGGTTGACCCCGGTTTGAGGATAACAGGTTATGCCCTGCTTGAAGATATGAAACTCGTTGAGTGGGGGAGAATATCCATGTCCGGAGACTGGAAGGAGTCCCTTCTGAGGATAACTGAAACGTTACAGAAGAAATTAAAGGAATTCAGGCCTGATGAGATTGCCATGGAATCTTCCTTTACTGGAATAAATCCATCTTCCTCCATAAAAATTGCTCATCTCAGGGGAGCAATAATTTACATGGCCATGAAAAATGGGCTCAGGGTATTTGACTATTCTCCATCCCGTGTAAAAAAATCGATAACAGGGAGGGGCAATGCATCCAAGAGGGAGGTGAGAACCTTTATAGGCAGAATTTTCGGGGAAGTGGAGGGGTTCGACGAGGCGGATGCGGTTGCAGTAGCCTTTACCCATTATCTTGCGAGGCAACATGATAGAGAGATTGAAGGGTAGAGTAATAGAGAAGGGGGCAGATTGGGCGATAATACAGGTTGGAGGTGTGGGTTTTCTTGTTAAGGCAACTTCTTCTGCGCTTCAACGACTTTCTGTGGGTGAGGAGGGGGAAATTTTTACCCATTTTCTGATAAAGGATGATGAACCAATTTTGCTGGGTTTTTTTTCGAAGGAGGAGAGGGAAGTTTTTAAAAAATTGCTGAGCGTTTCTGGAATAGGTCCCAAAACCGCCATGGCTCTTCTTTCAACCATAGGAATAGAAGGATTTCTCGAAGCGGTTGAGAAGGACGATGTTGGAGCCCTGAGCAGGGTTCCTGGAATAGGAAAGAAGGGGGCTTCAAGGATAATCGTTGAAATGAAAAACTTTCTTCCTTCCCGGGGCACGGAAAGCGAAAGGGAGATAATTTCAGCCCTTCTAAACCTGGGTTTCAAAAGATCGGAGGTGGAAGCAGTTGTCAGAGAAATTTCGGGTAAAGGACTTTCCGTTGAGGATGCCATAAAGGAAGCGCTGAGGAGGTTATCCTGATGGAAATCCTTTCTCCCAGAAGGCTCGAAGGAGAAGATGTATTTGAGCGTAGCCTGAGACCAAGAAGTTTTTCTGAATTTATAGGCCAGAAGAACGTTGTTTCCAATCTCAGGGTTTATGTTTTTGCTGCTGCAAAGAGGGGCGAACCTCTTGATCATGTTTTGCTTCATGGTCCTGCCGGTCTTGGAAAAACGACCCTTGCCATGATAATCGCGAGGGAAATGGGGGCAAGATTGAGGGTGACCTCAGGACCTGCCATAGAGCGTCCCGGAGACCTTGCTTCCATACTTTCCACCCTTGAGAAGGGTGATGTTCTCTTCATAGATGAAATACACAGGCTTCATCCCTCGGTGGAAGAGGTTTTGTATCCTGCCATGGAGGATTTTTCCCTGGATATAGTGGTGGGGAAGGGGGCTGGTGCCAGAGACATAAGAATAAAACTTTCACCCTTTACCCTTATTGGAGCCACGACGAGATTCGCCCGACTCACTTCTCCTTTGAGAAGCAGGTTTGGAATTATAGAGAGGATAGATTTTTATCCCGAAGATGAAATGAAGGAAATAATAGAAAGGAGTTGTCGAATTCTGGGAATAGAAATAGAAAATGACGCAAGAGATGAAATAGCCGCCCGATCCCGCGGAACCCCGAGGATTGCCAACCGACTTCTTCGGAGAATAAGGGACTTTGCAGAGGTTGAAGGGGATGGAAGGATCACCGGCGAGATAGCCAGAAATGCGCTTGAAAGGTTGAGAATAGACCAGTACGGTCTGGATGAAACAGAGCGTAGAATACTGAGAATAATTATCGAAGACTTTGGCGGTGGACCTGTGGGACTTAAGACCCTTGCAGCTGCCATAAAGGAGGAGGGAGAAACTATCGAGGAGGTCCACGAACCTTATCTTATTCAAAAGGGTTTTCTTGCTCGTACCCCCAGAGGACGCGTGGCTACAGAAAAGGCCTTCAAATTGTTCTCCCCTGATAGCACCCTGTTTTAAGAGAGCAATTTTTATGATAATTTTGAACTTTTCACGCTTTGCTGTGTAAAATATCACTGTGGATAAATTAAAGGAACTGTTAGGATCCTCTATTTTTACTCAGGGGGAGTTTCAGATAAAGGTGGCCTTTTCCCTCCTGGTAATTCTTTCCTTTTTTATAATCCATAGAGTGATTCTTACCTTTCTGAAGCGGAGCAGGAGCGATCCAAGAACCAAGTACAGAATAAGAAAATTATCCGCATATATGTCGTCTTTCCTTGCGGTAGTGGTAATTCTGTTTCTTTGGGCAGAAAAATTCTCACAGTTTGCGACCATCATCGGATTGCTGTCAGCAGGTCTTGCTATTGCCATGAAGGACATAATAGTGGACTGGATGGGCTGGCTGTTTATACTTCTCCGCAGACCCTTTTATCTTGGAGATAGAATCGAAATTGCAGGAACCAGGGGAGACGTTGTGGATATAAGGGTATTTCAGTTTTCTCTACTTGAGGTTGGGAACTGGGTGGAGTCTGACCAGTCTACCGGAAGGATAATTCATATTCCGAATAGATATGTGTTTACCCATCATCTGATAAACTATAATAACGGATTCGGGTTTATCTGGAATGAGATCCCGGTGCTGATCACCTTCGAAAGCAACTGGAAAAAGGCCAAGAAAATACTTTCCACCATAGCGGAGAAACATTCCATTCATTTTTCAGAGGAAGCCAAGGAAGCCCTTAAGAAAAAAATGGCCAGATTTATGATTTATTACAAACATCTTAGCCCCAGGGTTTTCACATCGGTTAGAGATAGTGGAGTACTTCTTACCATAAGGTATCTTTGCAGACCAAAGAAGCGGAGAATAACAGAGGAGAATATGTGGGAGGATATCCTCTCCTCTTTCTCCAGGGAAGCCGACATAGATCTCGCCTATCCCACTTACAGGATTTATAGTCCTCAGGAAAAGGAAAAGAATGAACGCTGATTTTGAAGAACTCATAACAAAAATTGCAGGGGAGGAATGGGGCCTTTATAAAGGGGATAAGCTGATTCTTGGAAAGGAGGTAAGGGGAAAGAAGTACAGGGTATTAAAGGGGTTTTTAGTTACGGCCCGTTCTCTCTCAATGGAGCAGGTTGAAATCCTGCGTAAGATAGTGGAAATCTTTTACAGGACAAAAAAACTTCAAAGGGATTCGGTTGCCCTTGAAAGGGTTATGGAGGTAACAGGAAAGCTTTCAGCCTCCATAGGATGGAAGGAGACTCTCAATGAGGTTCTTCGCACTATAAAATCTCTTATTCCGGGTAAATACTTTTCAATCTACCTTCTGGATAGGGGGGAAAAGAAGATATTTTCCATTTCTTCCTATGGTTATAAAAAGGAAGAGCGAGAATTTCTTCACATGAAATACGGGCTGGGCCTCGTGGGATGGGTGATCAAACACGGAAAACCCCTGATAATAGAGGATGTAAGAAAGGAACATCGCTATTATAAGGTTAAAGACGATACCCTTTCAGAGATGGTTGTTCCTATTAAGGCAGGGGACAGAATAATAGGTGCCATTAATGTGGAGGATGATAAAGTAAACTCATTTACAGAGCGAGAAAGACGCCTTCTGGAAGCCTTTGCCTCCATAGCGGGGATAGTTATCGAAAGGGCAAGATTATATTCCAGCCTTGTTGAACACAAACTGACCCTTAAGGAACTTGAGGTTGCCAGAAGGATTCAGTTCCACTTTCTTCCGAGAAGGGCTCCCCGCCTCAAGGACTATATTGTCTATGGTAAAACCATCCCTGCCAGGAAGGTTGGAGGTGACTATTTTAATTTCAGGGCAAAGGGCAGGAATACCCTGATAAGCGTTATTGCGGATGTGTCGGGAAAGGGTATCCCGGCGGCGCTGCTCATGTCCTTTTTTCATTCTGCCCTTTTAATATATCTTAACGAGAAGGAACTGAGGGACACCGTAGAGTCCCTTAACAGGTTATTTCTTTCCCAGACCGAGGAAAATCAATTTATAACGGGTATTATCGGGAAACTGAACAGGAAGGAAGGGATACTGGAATATGTGAATTTTGGGCACAATTATCCCATCGGGGTTAAAAAAGGAAAGGCAGAGGTAATAGAAGGGAGCGATATAGTCCTCGGTGTTATTAAAAATGCAGAATTTTCCGTAAGGACCTTTGATTTTAAAATATACGATGCTATATATTTCTATACCGACGGAGTTGTAGAGCAGTCCTGTGGAGAGGAAGAATTTGGCCTTGAAAAATTCAGGGAAATTGTTGAAAAAAACTGGAAGGATCCTCCTGCAGTTATGAGAGCACTTCTGGATGAAATGGAAGAAAAATGCGGCGACGAAAGGGATGATGACCTTACAATTTTAGGTATAGTGAAAAATGCTGGGAGTTGACAGATTTCTCGAGGCAAAAAACAGGTTTATGGGGGTGAGTTTTGCTCTTCTCTCAAATCAGGCATCCTTTACCTCTTCCATGATTCCTTCGGAAGTGGCTCTTGCAGATGCCTTTAACCTTGTTGGGATAATTTCACCACAGCATGGTTTTTTCCACGAAGCCCAGGCAAATATGATAGAGACAGAGCCAGTGGAACACCCTTTGCTCGGAATTCCCATCCATCCCTTTTATTCCGCTTCCCCGGAATTACCCGATTTTATTGATGAAGTGGATATTGTGCTTGTTGATATCCAGGATGTTGGGGTGCGGGTTTATACCTATATATGGAGTCTGTATAAACTTATGGAGCTTTTAAGGGGTAAAGGAAAGGTTATTTTTATTCTGGATCGTCCAAATCCCCTGGGAGGTCAACTGGTTGAGGGAATTCCCCTTGACCCGGACTTCAGATCCTTTGTTGGATTATTTCCTCTCCCGATGATTCACGGAATGACCATTGGAGAACTTGCCATTATGTTTAATGAAATGGAAGAATTTGGCCTTGAGGTTGAAGTGTTCAGGGCAGATTGGAAGCGATCCATTACTTTCAAAGAACTTAATATGCCATGGAGAAATCCTTCTCCTAACCTTCCATCCTTTGAGAGTCTTCTGGCATATGGGGGAAATGTGATATTTGAGGGTACCAATATTTCAGAAGGCAGAGGTACCACTAAGCCCTTTCTTTATATTGGAGCCCCCTTTATAAATCCCTACAAATTGGTGGAAAACTTATCCTCTGTAGAGGGGGTAAAATTCCTGCCAGTGGGGTTTTCTCCCACCTTTGATAAGTTTAAAGATAAACTGTGTTTTGGAGTGGAGCTGTGCTGTTTTGAGGAGAATTTTAACCCCCTTAAAACCGGATTAATGATAGCAAAGACCATTTTTAAACTTTATGACGGGGCAAAATTTATTCCTCCTCCCTATGAGTACGAATACGAGAAGCTGCCCTTTGATATAATCACCGGAAGTCCTGTGTACAGAAAATGGATAAAAGAAGGAGAAATTGGAGACCTGGATGAACTTCTTGACCCCGGTTCGTATCTTGAGTTAAGAAGGGAATTCCTTATATACAATTGAACAATATAAAAGGAGATTTCGTATAAAAGAAGGAGGGAGGTAAAAATGAAAAAGATATTATTTCTTATAATAGCTATACCATTGATTGCTGGCAAACTACCACTGAAGGAAGTAGTTTTTCAGGCCATGCAGAAAAACCCGGAGATACTTGTCTACAAGTATAGTCCAATACAGGCAAAAAGCATGTTCGAAGCTTCTAAATCCTTATTTATTCCCAGACTGTCCCTTACCGCTTCAGCATCAAGGGATCAGAACAAACCCACATCAATATTTGAAGGTAAAGGTGAAGAGGTTAAATCAGATAGGGAATCCGGAACTGTTTCCATTATTCAAAAATTGCCCACAGGGGGAGAAATTAATTTCGGGGTAACCCAGCTCAGAAATTACACCACCAACCTGTTTTATTCCCTTAATCCCAGCTTTACCAGCATGTTTCAACTGACAATATCCCATCCACTCCTGAAAAATATGGGATTCTCTGTGACCAGGCAGAACATAATAATAAGTCAGAAGAACTACGAGAAAAGCCTTTTCGATTTCAGAGCCAGGGCCGGAGATGTGGTTTTCAATGTGGTTCAGGCTTACTGGAATTATCTGTATTACCTGAAGGCTTACAGAGTAAAGGAGGAGTCGCTTAAACTCGCCCAGGACCTTTATCAACAGAATAAAGAAATGGTTAAAGTGGGCACAAAGGCACCTCTGGATCTTGTGGAGGCCGAAGCAGAGGTGGAAAATAGAAGAGCAGAACTTATAGAAGCCAGGAATCAGCTTGAGAACGCAAGGGAGCAGCTCATGCTCCAGAGTGGAATAGCTGATATACCCGACGATCCTGCTGCCTTTGAATTACCTACCCTCACCAGGGAAGAACTGGATTTGAGAACAATGTTGGACCTGGCGGTGAGGAACAATCCAGGGCTTCTCGTTGCAAAGAAGGAGCTTGAGTCCGCAGAATTTCAGGTGCAGGTAAAGAAAAACGCTTTAAAACCAGAACTTAATCTTCAGCTTGTTCTCCAGACACTGGGCAGGGCAGGAACAAAGAACCTGTATCTGAATGACAATCCATTCACAGGCGTAATAGTTGGAAAGGTAAAAGGAAATGTTTCTGACTCTATAAATGAAGCTCTCAAGGGAGCTTATAATTCTATTCAACTTCAGCTTGTTTATACAATGCCAATTAAGAGGAAGAAAGAGATAGGAGAATTTCAGGCAGCAGTTGCTGATTATTACAGGGCCAGGAAGAACTACGAGATGATCAAAGCCCAGGTGGAATCAGAGGTTCGTTCGGCCTGGAGGGATGCAATGGCAGCCTATCAGAGGATAAAGGCAACCACCAAAGCGAGACAACTGGCTGAAGAAAAGCTCAGGGCGGAACAGGAGAAATTTGCCCACGGAGCATCCACCAATTACATGGTACTTACCTATCAGAGGGATCTGGCCAATGCCAGAATTAATGAGCTAAAGGCCATACTGGATTACAATATAGCACTCTATAAACTGAGGAAGGTTACAGGTTCCCTTATTTCCTATTTTGGGGTAAGAATAAAGGCAGATAGTGATTTTGGTGGTTATTCTCTTATAAAATAAATAAAAACAATCAATATGCCTGGCCGTTTTTGCGGCCAGGCGTTCCCCATTATTTTTTCGGAAGCCCCTGTCACAAAGGCCCTGTTGCCGCTATTTGTCCTGATTTTTCAGGTTGAGGGATGATAACTTATATGGTAAAGTGAAGTTGATGAGAGTTTTAATTACAGGTGCGGCAGGGTTTATAGGTTCACATCTGGTAGAAAAATATTTGAAGGAAGGATGGGAGGTTATAGGACTGGATAATTTCCTTACTGGAAAGGTTGATAACATTGAGGAATTCTTTTCCCACCCCAATTTTACCTTCATAAAATACGATGTAACCAATTTTCTATATGTTAAAGGTAACCTGGATCTGATTCTTCATTTTGCCTGTCCTGCCTCTCCGATTCACTATATGAAACATAAAATCCACACAATGAAGGTTGATTCCATAGGGACCCTTCACGCGCTTGGTCTGGCAAAGGAAAAAAGGGCAAGATTTATTCTTGCATCCAGTTCTGAAGTGTATGGAGACCCCGAGGTAACTCCTCAAACCGAGGATTATAGAGGGAACGTGTCTCCTACCGGGCCCCGGTCTGTTTACGATGAGGCCAAAAGGTTCTCTGAAGCTTTATCCATGGCCTATTTCAGGGAGCATGGAGTGGATGTTAGAATTGCCAGAATTTTTAATACCTATGGTACAAAGATGGATCTTAATGATGGAAGGGT
This sequence comes from Candidatus Aminicenantota bacterium, assembly GCA_027062035.1. GTDB lineage: Bacteria > Acidobacteriota > Aminicenantia > S016-38 > S016-38 > S016-38. The sequence goes on from JAMOUL010000219.1 coordinate 14,229, forward strand.
TATTCCCAATTTTATGAAGCAGGCCATACAGGGTTTACCCATAACTGTTTTTGGAGATGGAACGCAAACCCGGTCTTTTTGTTATATAAAAGATATGGTTGAGGCGATTTACAGATTATCCACAAAGGATGGCATAGCCGGACAGGTGATTAACCTGGGAAATCCTGAAGAACTTAAAATAATAGAGGTGGCTACCCTTATAAAGGAGCTTACCGGGTCTTCATCTCCCATAGAATTTAAACCGTTACCAGAGGATGACCCGAAACGCCGAAAACCTGATATTACAAGAGCAAAGGAGATATTGGGATGGACACCCAGATATAAATTAAAGGAAGGTCTTTCGGAGGTAATTCCATGGTTCAGAGAAAGGATATTGAAAAAAGAATAAAGGGGCTGCAGGATAATATTATTGATGTCCTGAAGAAGGCAGTGGAGATGGAAAGTCCCACGGCGGATAGGGAGAGGGTCCATGCCGTTGGAGAGTGGTTTTCGGACCTCTTTTCAGAATTTTTCCCGGAGAAGAAGGTATATGGTGATGAGCACAGGGTATTTCTACTGAAAAGGGGAAAAGGGAAATCCCTGTTTCTGTCTCACGTGGATACAGTGCACCCCGTAGGCACCCTTGAACAGAACCCCTTCCGACAGGAAGATGGGAAAATTTACGGACCCGGTGTCCTGGATATGAAGGGTGGAATTGTTGCCCTTTACTTTGCTCTTAAGCTGGCAGATGAACTGGGGGAACTCCCGGAATTTTCCTTCCTGATGAACACAGAGGAGGAAACAGGGTCCAGACACACCAGAGATTATATGAAAAGGATAGCCTCACGCTATAAATACTGCTTCAGCCTGGAGCCTTCTGGCCCGGAGGGAAAGTTAAAAACTTCCAGAAAGGGGGTTATTTCCCTGAAACTTGAGACAAGAGGAAGAATGGCTCATGCCGGGCTTGCCCCGGAGAAGGGTATCAACGCAATAGATGAACTTATAGACCAGCTGGCAGAACTACGGGAATGGATATCAGTCAGGGAGGGGAGCTTTAATATAGGAGTTATAAGGGGTGGGGACAGACCCAACGTTGTTCCGGGATCTGCTTATGCCCTTGTGGACGTTCGTTTTGAAGAGGATGGGTTTTCCGAAAAACTGAGGGAGTACATGACAGGAGTTTCTCCCATAAGGAAGGGAGCCCTGGTTAACCTTACCTTTGAATCCTATGTGCCACCTCTATCTCCCACCCTTCCCCAGAGGAAACTTTATACGAGAATGAAAAAGTTCTTCTCCGAACTGGGAATTGAACTTGATGAAACCCACTCTGCAGGAGGAAGTGATGCCTCCTGGTTTTCAAAGTGGGGCCTTGTTGCCATAGATGGCCTCGGGCCTGAAGGGCAGGGCGCACACTCTGAAAATGAACACCTGTATTTTGATTCCCTAAAACAGAGGATATTGATGCTGACCTATCTGGTGCTCAACCTCAGGGAATTAGCTCCTTAAGAAGCTCTATATATGCATTTTCCATTTTCTCCACGGAGAAAATTTCTGCCCTCTTTCTTCCTTCCTTCCCCATTTTTTCCCTTAATTCCCTGTCCCTTAATAGTTGAACAACCCTTTCTGCAAAGGCACCGGGTTCTCCTGGTGGTACGAGAAATCCGGTGATTCCATCCAGGACAGCTTCCCTGTTTCCGTCCACTGCAGAGGCAACCACAGGTTTTCCCTCTGCCATGGCTTCGGGTATAACTCTGGGAAGGCCTTCCCAGAGGGAGGTTAAAACAAAAACATCGAAGGTAGCCACAACCTCTTCCACATCGTTTCTCCAGCCGAGGAAACGAATTTTGTCCCTGATTCCCAGTTTCTCTGCGAGCTCTTCTGCCTCTTTTTTCAGGGTTCCTTCTCCCACCACCATGAACTGAGCAGGAGTTTGCCTCAAAACCTCGGCGGCCATTTTTACAAAGTCCCGGGGCGCCTTCTGGGGTTTAAAACACGCTACAGTACCTACCACTGGAAGGGAAGGATCTGCTCCCAATTCCTTCAGTTTCCTTTCCCGATCAATCTTTACAGAGAAAAATTTCTGGAGATCTATTCCTGAATAGACCACCCTGTAGTTTTTTCGCCTTATAATGCCCCATGACTGTCCCTTTTTAAGGGTTTCGTTTCCAACCGGAAGAAAATAAGTGGTGATCCTGGAAGTGAACTTTTCTGTTGCAAGAAGGATTGCCCTTGTAAATTTTCCCTGCAGAGGGGTTATTCCAAAACCGTGGACGGTGTGAATTCTGACAGGCACTCCTGCCATCCATGCTGCCCATCTACCCAGGATCCCTGCTTTGGAACTGTGGGTGAGAACTGCGAGGGGCTTTTCCCTTTTAAGAATCCTCCATATTTTTACAAGCGCTATAAGATCCTTTATAGGGTTTATCTCCCTCACCATGCTCAGTACATTTATATGGGTCGTATGGGGCAGTCTATCCGCTTCTTCATCCAGATAATCCCTTACTCCTGAGATAAGTATGTTCTCATATCCTTCCCTTGCGAAGGCTCTGCAGAGCTGAATTGCATGGAGCTGGGCACCTCCAAATTCGAGCCTGGTTATAATTGTGGCAATTTTCCCCCTCACGATGATAATATTCTATCACTATGGATTTAAGAGCGGAGATTACAAAAAGGAGCATCAAAAAGAAAAAGAAGTACTCACTTACCCGCGGGAAGATTATAGGGGACAGGGTCCTGGAGCTTGGATGCTCTGCAGCAGGGCTTTCGCGCTTGCTTCTTAAGGGGAAATGGGTGGGCCTTGACCTGGACGAAAAGGTGGTAAGAGAATATCACCGGTATCTCGGAACTCCTGCGGTTGTTGCGAGGGAAAAACTTCCCTTCAGGAATAATTCCTTTTCCACTGTACTCATGTTTGATTTTCTGGAACATGTGGAAGAGGACAGGGAACTTTTCAGTGAAGCAGTCAGGGTGTTGAGGTCTGATGGACGACTCATAATAACCACCCCCAGGGCTGGTAAGCTTTTCATGATTAAGTTTCGAAATTTCATCGGTCTGAAGAAGGAGGCCTACGGACACAAAAGGGAAGGATATACTGTGGAGGAACTGAAAACCATGGCCGAAGGGGAAGGGTTAAAAATAGAAGAAGTGCGCCTTTATTCAGGTTTCTTTCTGGAGTTCCTTGAGGCTCTTCAAAACTGGGTATATTTCAAAATGTCAAAGGTTAAAAGAGATAGAAGGTCTGGAAGCATAAGTCCTGTGGAGGAAGATGAATTTAAAAAGATGAAAAAACTCCTTTTCTTTTACAGGCTTGCCTACCCCTTTTTCCTTGCCGCTGACTTTCTGGACCGAATACTTGGAACAAAAAAACACGTAATATTTTTGATGGGAAGAAAACCATGAAGATATACCTGATAAATACGTATCACCGTGACAGAGAGAAGAAAATTAAAGGATATGTAGAGGTTCTGGAGGAGCTGGGAGCAACGGTAAAGGTGCTGCTGGAGGATCAGCTGCAAATGGTGGATGGTCCTTCCATAATAAGCGGATCCCACAGGATGGTAGGAGAGGGGGAGGTTTCTAAGGAACTCCTGGATTTCATTATGAAAACAAAATATCCTGTTCTGGGAATATGCTATGGCCATCAGGCTATAGCCATGGCATACGGATGGGAAGTAATAAAATGCAAAAAACTTCATAAGGGTGATGAAAGAATAAGTAGGGTGCGGGAGCATTTCCTTTTGGAAGGGCTCGAAGAAGAATTCATTATGAACGAATCCCATTACGAATGTGTGAGAAATACCAGCCATGAGTTTGAGATAATAGCTGTAAGCTTTGATGATGAGGATGGGGAAATTATCGAGGGAATAGTTCACAGGGACAGACCCCTCTTTGGGGTTCAGTTTCACCCCGAAAGAAGCGGAAATCCTGGAAAAACTCTCCTGAGGAATTTTTTAAAAGGATAAAAAAAGGGAGAAGAAACCCATCAGGATTTCTTCTCCCGGGTTATGTATGGAACCTTTAGACTGCTTCCACCTTTTCCTTAAAGGTAATGCCCAGTTCTTCCAGTTCCTTGAGGGCTGGTTCGTAAATTTCCTTTGCCACCGGAATCATAACTCCCCTGGCGCTTATCTTTCCATCAAAGATCATTTTTACACCAATTGCAGCCGGGAGAGAAACTGTCTGGGCAATGGATGTCTCCTGTCCGTAAATTCCGAAGTCCACGAGGAGGGAAGTGTGTTTTTCCTTTTTTCCACCTGGAAATTCCGCTTCTATCTTATGGAGGAGAATATCCATATCCCTTTCCCCTCTTTTATATTGCATTTTACTCCAGAGAAGGTCCACAAGGAGATCCAGTGGTGATATCCTGTCCTTTTCTACTTTTTTATCGGAGAGTAGGCCAATCCATTTAAGTTTTTCAATTTCCTCTTCTCCAGCATTATATTTGTCCATAAGGACCTTCTCTATTTCATCTTCATTGCAGCCAAGGATGCTGGCTGTGAATGCCCTATAGGTTCCCCCTGCCGATTTCTCTTCATCGCTGAGATATCCCATCCTTGAAATTACTGCCCATAGTCTGGACCATCCAGGATACCGGATTGTTCCCCTGAACATTGTTTTTGCATCTTCTATCCCATATAGTTTCATATAAGGGATGGAGTCCCTGTTGGGATAATACTCCATTTCACCCACTCCCTCGATTTCAAGGGGCCAGTGGTTGAGAAAAAGTTCTTCTCCCGGGACCTCGATTATTTTGCCATCCTCCATAAACCTTGCAGAGTTTCTTCCTGCCATGGCTACTCCCTTGGGTGACCAGCCGAATTTGTACCTCAAAGGATTGTCAGCTGCTTCTGGAGCAGGTAGGGCACCACAATAAGAACGGAAGGCAGTAACCTTTCCACCCCTTGCCTTTATATCGTCTATTATTTTCATGGCGGACATGTGGTCTATACCCGGGTCCAGACCGAGTTCGTTAAGGAAAATAAGGTCTTTTTTCTTTGCCTCTTCATCAAGTGCCTGCATTTCGGGTTTAACATAAGATGTGGTTACCAGATGTTTCCTGTGTTTGAGGCATGCCTTTGCTACCTTAAGATGGTAGGTATAAGGAAGAAGGCTTACCACCACGTCAGCCCATTGCACGAGCATGTCAAGGGCACCATCGTTATCCACGGTCCATGGAAATGCCCGTCCTTTTGAGTTGCCCTTGATTAGAGCTTCGGCCTTGGAAACCGTTCTTGAGGCTACCGTTACTTCTATCCCCTCATGTTCGAGGAGATACCTGACCATAGGCCTTGATACAAGGCCTGCTCCGAGGATCAATACTTTTTTCATCATTCCACTCCTTTTATAAATTTTTCTAAATATTTGTAGTCCGGTGTTAATTCACCCCTGTATACAATTACAGCCCTTTTTAGCTCAGGGGGTAAACTGAGCTCTTCGAAGGGAACACTATAGTCAGCTGAAGCAACGTGGGGCAGGAATCCTTTGAGTACATGACTGAAATAAATGGAAGCTTCCCTGGGAAGTTCCGATGGAAGTATATCAACCGCGAGAATAAGGGGACCCTTTCCTGTGAAGGCCGCAACCGGTGCGTCCTTTTCTACATCGTAAATAAATACCGGGTCCCCGGGTTCTGTGCACTTTACTGTAGCCTCCACAGCACCTTCTATATCGCAGCTAATATCTCCGATAACCTTGAGTTTTGGATTGTCGAGATAAAGTTCCTTTAAAGCTTTTTTTGTAACCAGTCGTGGGTATTTTTCTTCCCAGTATATCGCATTTATAAGGATGGTCAGGAAGGGAATATATTTGCCAAATATTCCCCTGTATTTGTGGGGATTATGGTAGTAATCCTGAAGATCGAATTTCCCCTCAATGGGTTCTACCATATGCCATTCCTTAAATACAACTTTATAAACGGTAGTGGGGTCAGGAGGAAGATGGAACACTTCCTCTGGTTCAACCTCCTTTACAGGAAGAAGATCAATTATTTCCTGGGCTCCTCTGGAAACATTTCCATAACCTGCGATTCCTATAACAAAGGGCTGGAGTTCGTCCGGTAAGCCCCTTTCCCTGATTTCTTCACTCACCCTTTTAATTTCCTCCTTTGCTTCATCCAGAGAAGAATACTCGTGGGCCGGTTTAATTCTTTCGAATGGAGTTTCCATCCCCTCTTCCCTTAAGCGTTGCCCGAAAGCCCAGAGGGTGTCAATGGCACCTGCATATCCGGCAAAATTACCGAAGAAAATCAGTCTCCTTCCATTTTCATCTGTTATTTTTTCATAGTCTATAAGGGTGGTTTTTAGTTCAAGAAGTCTTTTCAGCATGGGCATATTATGGGGTTGTCCCTTTATAACATGAGCGAAGTACATATATACCTTTTCAGGAAGAAGCTTGGCAGGGGGAATTTCCTTAACTCCCAGAATTATATCCGCGCCTGAAAGGTCTTCATTTATTTCCGCCCCTGCTTTTTCATATTCCGAGTCAGGGAAAACCCTTATGGGAGATGGTTGGACTATAAATTTAAAACCCTTTTCTTTAAGTGCCTTTACATCTTCTGGAACAAGTGGGACCCTCTTTTCCCATATGCTTTTGTCCTCTCTTCTTATACCTATAACCATGGGAGCCTCCTACCTTTTTTCGGATATTCAGATTACCAGAGGCACCCCGGAATAGTCAAGTAAATGAAATCACCCGGGGGTCTGTCCCTAAATTCACCCGGGGGTCTGTCCCTAAATTGTCCTCAGTCTGTGCAAATAAGTTCTTTCACATGACGAAGCTCTTCCAGAATTCCCTGTGTTATATACTCTATGATCTCCCGAACACTCATTTCCCTGTCCACGAGACCAACGCTCTGGCCTGCCATAAGCGAACCCCGCTCTACATCTCCTTCCTGAACAGCCCTTCTCAGTGCTCCCACCCAGAATTTTTCCACTTCGTACTGGGCTTCTATCTGGGAAATTTCTCCCTTCTTTATCTGTTCCAGAAGCTTTATCTGGAGTTCAGAGAACTCATCCATGCCCTTGTTTCTTATTGCCCTGACAGGAACAACACGCAGTGCCTGATGAAACTGTGGAGTGGCCACTGCTTCTCTTGCCTTGGCCTTTATATATCTCTTTTTGAACTCTGGATGTGCATTACTTTCCTTTGAAACCGCAAAGATAGTACCCATCTGGATTCCCGATGCTCCGGCGAGGAGGAGGTGGGCAGCCATCGCTCCCGTGGCTATACCTCCTGCCGTGAAAATGGGGACCCTATCTCTAAATTTAAAGAGAACCTGTTGAAGAAGTACTACAAGGGACACGTATCCCACGTGGCCTCCAGCTTCGTTTCCTTCCAGAATGAGAGCGTCTATACCGCGAGAAATTAACCTTCTTGCACTTCCCTCGTTAGAGGCGAAGGCTATGGTTTTTGCTCCGGTTTCCTTCACCGCTGCTATGTCTTTATCCATGGGGAAATTTCCGGCAAAAATCACAAAGTCCACCTTCTTCTCCTTTACAACTTCCAGGTGCTTTTTATAATTGGGAGCTATAACTATAAGATTTACGCCAAATGGTTTATCTGTGATGGACCTTATTTTATCGATTTCGTTTGCCAGCCACTCCGCAGGACTATTTCCCCCTGCAAGCACTCCAAATCCTCCTGCCTCGCTTACTGCGGATACCAGGGTGTGGTCAGAAATCCAGGTCATAGCCCCGGAAATTATTGGATATTCCACCCCCAGGAAATCCTTACCCCTTTTCCATAGTTTTTCCAGTAATTCTTTCTCTTCCATGGGAATTATTTTAAGGCATGCTAAATAAAATGTCAAAGTTCTGAAAGTCTTCAACAATGGTATGATATTCTTGTGGCATTTAAGGAAAGACTGCTTTTTTTAATATACCTGGGCGTACTCATTTTCCTTTCTATTACGAGAATGTGGGAACCCATTCTGGTGGTTTTTATTCTTTGTTTGCCATTAATCTCCATTAAAAAGCTGGGCCCTATAATCGGACTTCTTTTTGTTGTTTCTGTTCCGTATTTAGCCTGGGGGTACACCAGGGGAGAAATGCCACTTTACTGGTTTGGCCTCTTTAATCTGAGAGCTCTTGCCATGTTTTCTTTTACAATGGCCTTTTTTTCCATAATTAATCCTTTCAGGGCTCTTTCCTTTTCAAGAACCTTTTCAATGGTACTTTCTCTCTCCTACGCTCAATATATGTCCTTTTCCAGAACCTTTAAATCCTTTTCCCAGGCACTTCGCTCAAGGACTGTTAAAAAACGACTTGGAAAAAGCTTTTCTTCCTATGCAGGTGCAGTGTTTAAATATTTTTTGGATCTCTCTGAGAGACGTTCTAATGAAGTAACACAGGCTTTAAAATCAAGGGGGTTTTATGTTCAAAATAGAGGAAGTTAATTTTTCATATGGAAGGGACAGGACGGCTCTGGTAGATATTACCCTGGAGGTTAGCAGGGGTGAAAGGATAGTGCTTTTAGGGGGGAACGGTTGCGGAAAGACAACCCTTTTGAAACTTATGGATGGATTGATATTTCCAGACAGAGGAAGGATTCTATGGAATGGTCATCCGCTTACCAGAAAGAATTTGAAACACATGGAGAAGGAATTTAGACAGAGGGTGGCGTTTCTTTTTCAGGATGTAGAGGCGATGCTTTTTAATCCAACAGTATGGGATGAACTGGCATTTGCCCCCAGACAGCTCGAGCTTTCAGATGTGGAAGATAGGGTGGAAAAATGGGGGAAGAGACTGGGAGTACATGAGATATTCAAAAGACATCCCGGAGAGTTAAGTATAGGAGAAAAGAAAAAGGTAGCCCTCGCCTCGTTGCTTGTTCTTGAGCCAGAGGTATTGCTTCTTGATGAGCCCCTTTCCAATCTGGATCCCCGTAGTACTGGGGAGGTGATAGATCTTTTGTGGGAACTGGGGGTAACCACGGTTACTGCCACACAAAACCTGAGTCTTGCACCTGAATTGGGTGATAGGGCTGTTCTTATTTCAGAGGGACACAGAATAATTTATCAGGGTGAATTTGACCCTCTTCTGGAGGATGAAAAACTTCTTCTTGAAGCTAATTTATTGCACATGCACCGTCACCGTCATGACGGTAAAATTCACCGCCATTTTCATCCCCACGATTGGGAATAACCCGGAAGGGACAGACCCCTGATAGGTCTACAGGGTTGACTTTTAAGAATTCTCTGGTAAAATTAAATACTGCACTGGGAAGTCGTCCAACTGGCAGGACAGCGGACTCTGGATCCGCGAATCGGGGTTCGAATCCCTGCTTCCCAGCCATAAGCGGGGCTATCGTCTAGGGGCCAAGGACAGATGGTTCTCAGCCATCAGACCCGGGTTCAAATCCCGGTAGCCCTGCCATTTTCTTATAACAGGCTTCCCCCACTTTCAGGAGCATCGTGGCATAGGAACCTGGAGGCAACATAAAACTCAAAATTAGCGCTTTTTTTCCTGGAAATAGTTCGTCCTCCACCACATGCCCCTTGAAATCCTTAGCCTGAACAAAGGTTTTGCGTGGAATAGAACGAAATTTAAAATCCAGTTCCTTTATCCTGAGCTTTTCAATTCCCTTTTCCTGAAGGATTCTGGAGTACAGTTGAAGTGAGTGATCATCATTTCCCATTGTTGGTAATTCTTCAGGAGAATATCCTATTTTGCATGCCAGTTTTTCACCTGCTACCTTTAAATAGAATTGAGCCTCCTTTTCCAGTTTGCGGCTCAATAGGAGGTTCCAGTAATATGACTGCACTGCAGTTAAAATAATAGTAAGAAGCCCCCTGGGGAAAGCTCCCCATGCTTCCAGAAAACTTCCTCCTTCCTTTAGCTTCCTGAATACAGGCTTAAACTGACCAGGGACTAAATTCTCCAGTTGTTCCCAGTTCCTCCAGTTCTCTTTTACGTATTTTTTAAGGTCCTTCATTGAGGCTGAATCGGTATTTCTAAGATTGGTCATGTAAAGAAAAAGGGCTTTTTCTGCTTCTCCTTTTAATATCATTTCTCCTATTAATCCTTCGTTTGTCCTCGACCCGAATCTCTGCTCGTCGAAATAATTAGGGAAACCCCTGGCGGCTTCTGCAATAGCTTCCAGAAGCGCCGGGTTGGATATGTCCCTGACCTTTATAAGAAAATGATTTCCTTCTATATCTGATGGTCCCAGTTCTCCCCACCAGTAACCGATTTTTTGGATGAGAAAACCATTACCCTTTATTACAGGGTAATCCTGAAGTGAAGTTCCATACTGAACGGACAGGGAATGTTTGTCTTTGAGACCGGCATGTTTAATTTCTATGCCATACTTCATTCTCACATAGGAAAGAAGTTCAAGGGTAGACCATCCCCTTTTTTCTATCCTGTATAGAACATATTTTCCGCTTTTGGATGGTTGTAATTTAAGGATTTCCTTTACTATAAAGTCTTCTGGTTTTACTTTTATTTTCACAATTAGATTATATACGCCTCATAGAAATTTTCTACTTTGCTGGAGAAACTCCAGCCATTTTTCGAACCCTTCCCCTGTTTTGGACGAAAGAGGGAATATTTTCATTTCGGGATTAACGTTTTTTATGTTTTCCTCCAGTTTTTCCAGGGAGATATCCAGGTGTGGAAGAAGGTCTGTTTTGGAAATTATAGTAACCTGAGATACCTTGAAGGCAAGTGGATACTTCAGGGGTTTGTCTTCTCCTTCTGTAACACTGAGAACTACCACATTGTAATGGGCCCCCACATCAAATTCGGCCGGACACACAAGATTGCCTATATTTTCAACAAAGAGAATATCTGTATCTTCTATGCCCATTTCATGAATTGCCGTTGCTATCCATGGCGCTTCTAAATGGCAATCTCCTCCAAAGGGCCCTGTGTTGATCTGATAAGTTTTAACACCAAGGGCTGCCATCCTTTCTGCATCAAGGGTGGTTTGAATGTCGCCTTCTATGACAGCAATTTTATATTCAGGAAGTTCCCTGACAGTTCTTTCTATTATGGTGGTTTTTCCTGAGCCAGGAGAGCTCATGAGATTAATGTAAAGTACACCTTTTTCTTTCAAATTCATTTTGAGTTCTTCAGCTGCCTTTTCAGTGTGCTCGAGAATTTTTTTCATTACTTTTATTTCCATAATTGCCTCCAGAGGATTTATTGGCACATAAATTTTATCATGTTATTTCATTTCAGGGGACAGACCCTTTTTGTCAACAGCATTTGGTTTAATAATCAGGGACAGACCCTATTATGAAGCACAAAAGAAAAAAAAGATTTTTCAACAATTTTTTTTAACAGATCGATAAAAAATTATATTTTATTCTGCTATTTCCCCGGGGAAAAGGATTAGAATACTATTTTTTGTAGACTTTTCCCTTGCTTAAATTTTGTGTTTATCTCACTATACTATTGAAAGTTCTCCTATTATCTTTTTAAAATTTCTTTTCCATGGAATGATCTGAAGAAGTTTAAACAGAAATTCTTTTCCACCAAAAGCTATACCCACTGTTTTATAGTTTAATATGTGTAAAACAATAGGTTCTTGATTTTCTTCTATTTTTCCTGCATTACTTTTGTCGAGTTTCCCCGCTTCTTCCAGAAGTTCTGCGTATTGTTTTAGTGTCAGGCCGTTGAAAATGTCCGCTATATTCATCAACCATTTTCCGGAAAGGGCTCGCCGTTCTGAGTATGAGGTGAATCTCCACCCGTCGATTCTTCTTGTTAACCCAGCTCTTACCGGGTTCAAATCAATGTAAGCTGCTACAGCAAGCAAAGCTTTTCCCTCTTCAATCCTTATGGATTTAAATCTATCGCTCCACAGGTGGCCTTTTCTTCTGTGGGTTGTGTTATACCATTGGGCAAAGCGTTGTTTTAGATCTTTCATGAATGCGGAAACATCCGATAATTTAGCTCTCCAGTAGTTTATGTCATGGGAAGAAACTATACCAGGAGGATATAGTTTCAGAGTTCGACTTAAAACTTCTTCCTCCGTGAGAAGAGAGCCTGGTCGTACTTTTACAAGTAGATGGAAATGATTGTCCATAATAGCATAGGAGATGACATCCACAAGATAAATTTGAGTCAGTCTTCTGAGGAGATGGAGAAAATATTCCTTCTCAAAAGAGGAAAAGGGGCGATGGGCTTCCCAAACCGTGTGAGAAATTAGATGGAAAAAACTTACTTCGTCCCTGGGTTTGAGAAAATTTCGGGGGATTCGCGGCATGGTTACCTCCGAGAGGGTCTGTCCCTGATTGAGGGGGAGGTCCCCCCTGATTATCTGGGAAGGACCTCCAGGAGTAGTGCAGTTGAGTTGGTTGCTCCCTTGTTGTCCACTACTTCCAGAACTATAGAGTGATAACCAGATTGGGAAAATTTCCACAGGAGGGTAGCCGTGCCCAGTTTAACCCATTTTCCATCTATACGCCATTTGTAGTTCTTTATATAACCATCAGGGTCGTAGGATCCGCTGCCGTCAAATACAACATCGGCTCCTGTATGGACTGTTGCTGGAGAATAATATATAAGAGCCACAGGGAACCTGTTATCTTTCCTTTCAGGTTTCAGAATTTCAAGCTTTGCCTTTAGTTCTATGATACTTTCCGGACAATCTACTGCCCGGGCAATTACTTCGTAGATACCCGTTTCTATTGCCTCGTAAAGTCCTTTAATGGTGAAACTCTTCTTTATAGCCTCTCTTACGTGGACCCGGGAAGGAGAAAACCAGAAGGGAATTTTACCCTGGCTGTCCCTGAGTATGATGTTGAATGTGTGTGGTAAGCCGGAAACCCTTCTTATAATGACATCGAATTTAGCAAATTTACCCCGAGTCAAAATTACCGAGTTTGGCACTACTTCAATGGCGTAGGAATCAGTTTCAGGAAAAACCGGATCCGCTACCTTGCCAAGTCTATTTTCTCTGACACAGAATTGAAGGGTAATCGCAAAAACAAGTATGAACAATACCCTCTTTATCATGGTTGCCTCCCTATTCACTTATCCTTATCACAGGTTTGTAGGTGAGTTCTTCCCTGTTTCCAAAGGTATCGCTGAAGTAATATTTGATAACTGCATATCCGATTATTGAATTAAAGTTTCCGAATCTTTTCAGGGTCTCTCTCAACTCTTCCTCTGTGAAGATCAGAGTAGAAATGTTAACCGAAGCCCCCTGTTTTATTACCACCCTTGCCGGAATTTTCTTTATGCTAAATTGTTCATCGTTGATAAATATCGTAACTTCGTAATATTCAAGATAGGCAGTGGCAAGTTCTGATTCAAAAAGGGACGCGTCGGTGTAGTTTTCGATGGTTACGGTAACAAAGCTATCCCTTTCTACCTGAGGATTTATGGCTATAACATCGGGAGCGGATTCTATGCGCAGCATTATTGCAGCTTTTCCAAGGTTAGCCGGTCCTCTGCATCCAGAGCCAAAGAAGATTATTAATAATAAAACAGGAAATATTTTTTTCATCTTTTCCTCCTTTTACATTAGCTGTATCTTTGGTCTTATAAGAATGAGGAGTTCATAATTATCGCTTCTCCTGTCATTGTTTCTGAAAAGGTGTTTTATAAGAGGAATGGAGGAGAGGACTGGAACACCGTTCCTGCTCGAAGATGTTCTCTTCACCTTGAGCCCGCCAAGGATCTGAAATTCACCGTCCTTAATAACATTCACCACTTCCACGCCCTGCCTATCTATAGGTGGGAGTCCGTTTACAGGGTTGCCGAAGTCAGGGGTTGAAGACTCCACCTTGACCCGCAATTTGACTAATTTTCTTTGTATATCCACTATATAAGGAGTTACCTTCAGAATTAAGCCTGCCTGCCTGAATGAGACGTTGGCAAGCCAGTTATTTACATATGAATAAGGAATTTCCTTGGTTTGAAGGATCTGTCCTTCGGTCCCTTCTTCCAGGGTGACAGATGGTTCAGCTATTACCTTCGCCTTTCCTTTCTTTTCGAGGGCTGAGAGGGAGAGTTCCAGCGATGCAATGTTGTATGGGATGCCGATTCTGAGGTTCTGACTGAAAACAGGTCTTTCGCTCAGAGCACGGATGGTGTCAGACGAGGACCCGTTTACAGGGGGAAGTCCGGGGGATGTTTTAATGGTGAATGGAGTTCCATTGGCACCGGCAGGAGAAACCCCTGCTGCCTTCCATCTTATTCCCAGGTTCCTGATCTCGTTTTCTGAAATTTCTATTACCTTTGCCTGTACAAGGATCTGGGAGCGTGGTCGGTCTATCTCCCTGATTATCTTTTCTGCACGGGTCACCAGTTTTTCCGGTCCCTTTATTACCATTACCCCGGACTCTTTGATCGCGCTTATTTTTATTGTTTTACTGAATACTTCCCTTAACGTTTGTTTAATTTTGGAGATATTGGTGTTTTTTACCCGTATAACGCGTACAATAGTCTCTCCAGCCTCAAGGGTGGATATCAAACTGCGATTTTTCTTCAGTTCTTCTATTTTCTTTATGGAACCTACAATGAGTATGTTTTCACTCTCAACGAACATGGATAGACCTGTTTGCATCAGCACAATGTCGATAACCTTGAAAAGAGGAGTATCTTCAATAAAAAGGGTAAGTGGGCGACCCGGAAGATCTCCTACAGGAACTATGGATAATCCTGTTTTCTGGCTGAGGAAGTCCAGAAAAGCTATTACAGGAACTCCTTTAAAAGCCACAGACACAGGCTGGATAAGTTCATTTTTTGCCCTTTGGGAAAGGCCCATAAACCGTTCAGAAAGGGATAAAGTATTGTTATTGGGTCCTTCAGAAAGTTCTGATTTTGGTATCTTTCTGCTTCTGGTTTCTTTTATTTCTTTACGTAAAAATGCTGTTCGGATTTTTTTACCTGTTTTCTTTTTCTTCGGGAAATATGGGCGGGCACCCGGTTCCTTTTTCTTCCCCCTTTTGTATACGATGGTTAATTTTTCCTTATAATCTCTTTCCTTTTTGAGAGTTTCTATCAGTTTCGTTTCCCTTTCGGTTAAGTTTTTATTTTTTTCTTTTTTAACCGTGCTTGCATCGGATGGTTCTTTCGTTTTAAAGGTCAATACTATCTTCCATATTCCTTTTTTTACAGGAGTTGCTTCAGCCCTTTCAAACCCTATTTCCCTGCGGTGGGAATAGATAGCCGGAATCTTTTCCGAAGGAATTTCCAGTTCAATTCCTTCCGGGGTAAAGGACAGCTTTTCGAAACCTAAAATCCGTCGATTTTCCAGGATGTACTTTAAACCCTTCTGCGGCGTAATGGCCATAAGGATGGAGAACAGAAGGGGAAAGAGTGAACGCCTGATTGTAAGCTTATTCATTTCTTCCTCCTTTTGCCGGGAATTGAAAGTTCTTTCTTCCTGCCCTTCCACAACACAATTACCTTTAAAGGTCCCTCAATTTTCAGAAGTTTCAACCCCCTTTTGCTACCCTGACCTTCCTTTAGAATGAGGTATTTCCCGCTTTCATGAAGGAAAAAAGCCATTTTTGTCCTGGATGAATAAATTACACCAGCAAGGGAATATTCCCTGTCTGTGGTTCTTAGTTCTGTTTTCCCTGTTTTTCCCCTGTTTGAGGGTACCGGCCCAAAAATGTCAGGTGCAGAAAAGAGGGATATTGTGAGGAAAAATAAGAGGATCATCCTTTTTGCCATATCTACCTCCTGATAAAGGTTCTGAATTTACCATTGATAAGCAGTCTGAATTCTCCACGTTTTTTCAACCAGATTCTGTTGAATTTGACTTCGAGGTTTACAGGCTCCAGGGCCCTTCCCATTTCTTTTATCCTTTTCAGGAAGGTGAGTACGCTTTTGAAGGTTTTAGTACCTCCTTTAACAGAGATTTCCCAGGAGAGATAAGGGTCGCCGGATGAAATTCTTCTCGACTTTGAGGAGGATATAAATATAAGTTTAACTCCGGAAATCGAGGCAAAATTGGAAAATTTCCTTACCAGAATCTCTATATCTGCTTCTGAGGGAAGAACCCTCTGGAGCTCAGGAAGTTTTGCTTCCAGAGTTTTTATCTCCTCCTCCAGCAGTTTTATCTGGGCCGCCGCACTTTTTAATGTAGCCAGCCTTTCCTGTGCTTTTTCAAGTTCTATCCTCTTTCCCTCAATATCCACTATTTTTATGGACAGCAACCAGATAGAAAGGCCTAAAAATAAAACAGCTGCTCCAATGTTTTTCATTTTTTCCCCCTATCGAAGGTTCCAGCTATAAAAAATTCCCCCCGGGAATTCCTTGTTTCCTCAATTTTTTCTCTGAAGAAACCGCTGAAATTTAATGCCTGAATAAAGCTGGAGTATACATTGGCGTCTGCGGCATATCCCTTTATGGTTATTCTGCTTTTTTCCTTTTTAACCGCTGAAATTACCAATCCATCGGGAACCAGTGTGTTCAGAGCTTCGTAAAACTCTATCGTTCTCTTCTTGTTTTTCTGCAGAGTTTTGATTCTGGTTATCATGGAGCGTACAAGGGCTCGTTTTCTTTTTAACTCCACTAACTTCTTTTCTACGTCCTGGTATGATGCGCATTCCTCCCTGATTCTGTTAATTCTACTGGTAAGGGCGTAGTTTAGATAGAAATTTCTTAGTCCCACAAAGGTTATTGCCAGACCTATAAATAGGGTAAACAGAGTCCTTCCAGGGAAGGAACGGCTTCTCACGGACGAAACCTCGTTGTCATTTTCAAAAATCTCTTCCTCATCGAAAATTCCCATTTCTTCAGCTCTGCTCATAGCTCCTCCTTTTGGTGGGGTTAAATTTCAGAAGATGGTTTTCGAGAACCCACAATCCGGCAAGAAGAAGCAGGTTCTGGTTGTCCTCGCCGGATTCCATTGCAGGGAATACTTCCCTGAATCTCAGGCTAAGAAGAACGTTTTTATATATATTGAAGGGAGAGAATTCATTAACTTTAAGGTCATGGTTCATGGTTACCCCGGAAAGATATAGCTCTGAGAAATCCCGGAGTTCTCTGACCTCTTCCTCCAGAGCCCGAAGCAACGAATCCTTTATAATCGGGAGAAAAATTGGATCCCCATTTATCCATCTCCTTCTGGCCAGGGATAGGTCTATGTTTTCTACAATTGCCAGTTTGTCTATGGCGTGAAATACCCCGTAATTTTCAGTATGAATGATAAGTCTTCCGTCCCTTTCGATCATGAAAACTGTGTGGTCAAATCCCACATCTATAAGTGCAAAGTCTTGAGTTTTCCCTCTGATCCTTAGCGATTTCTTGAGGAAAAAATAAAGCACAAGAGGAGCAGGGATAATCCTCTGGATTTTTATCCCCGCTTTCTTCAGCGTTTTTCCGACGTTTAAAAGGAAAACTTCATTTGCCCCAAAAAAGAAATCTTCACCATTTATTGAAACCGGTCGCCTGGAAACCTTTATTCCTATGTTAGGGTGAGAAGTTTTTATTCTCTTTAAAGCTCTGAGAATTATGTTAGCCTTTTTCCCTCTGTCCCTTTTTATCCTATTAATTTTCCATGATGTATGAGTCTTTAGGCCTCTATTGAGTCCCAGAAGTTTCCTTATTTTATCCGTTAAAAATGGGGGAGACTGCAGTCTCTGGATGCCGTGGGGTTCAAAGGAATAGATCAGCATTATAACCTCGTTGCTATTCCCATGAGGGGAAGATATATGGAGATGAGCACCAGGAAAACAAGGGACCCAAGAACTATGGTTATAATGGGTACAACTGCATCGGATAATTTTTTAAGCCTTGAAAAAAGCTCATCCCTTGTCATTTCTGCAAGCCATGGTAGAACCTCATCCAGGCTACCCGTAGCTTCTCCGGCCTGAAGCATTGCTATTTCGTGTGGCATTAAATATGGAGCAAGGGCGTGGTGGAAACTTTCTCCGTTCATAATAGAATCCCTGACACTGGATAGATCGAAAAGATGTAAGTGTATGTTGGAGAAGGCCTGATGCAGATTAAATCCACTTGCATATGCAAAACCCAGGCTTTCGAAAAGAAGAACCTTTTCGTAGAGGAGGGAAATCCTTCTCATGAAAGGGAATAAACTTAACACATATTCCCAGTTTCTTGAAAGATACCAGCCAGATAAGAGCAGAAATATGATAATTAAGGGAAAGAAGTCCAGCAGGAATTTTCCTGCTGAGAAAACCGCCTTTGAAATTCCAGGGAGTTCTCCTCCGAAGGCTGTTACCAGCTCTGAAAACTTCGGCACCACGTACATCATTATGAAAATGAAAATTCCAACAGCGAAGATTACTTCTATGGCCGGAAAGAAAATGCTCAGCAGAAATTCTTTCTTTGTTTTCCCCATTTTTTCAACGTGCTGATAGAGGTTTTTAAGGCCATCTTCCAGTTTTCCTGAGTCACGGGAGCTTTTCAGAAAGTGGTACTCTGCCTCCGGAATTTTTCCCCTGAGGTCCTCAAGCCAATCCCCTCTTCGTTTTATGCCGAAAAGGGGATAGACAACCTCTGCTGCCTGAACGATATTTACAACCCCGGCCTTTACATAGTAGAAGAGCATTTTGTAAAGGCGTTCTCTGTTGTTTACCTTTTTTCCCCTGCTTGAAAAGAATGAACCAGCTTTTCTTCGAAAGTGGTTTGCCATTTCACCTCCTTTACAGAAAGTGGATGGTTATCCTTTTCAGGAAGAAAAAGGTGGGGCAATGTTATATGTGTTCTTTGAGGGTCGGTATCAATGAGCGGTGCAACCAAATAGATTAAGAATTTCTTAGTTGTACCTTTCATTATTAAATAATTTTATAAAAATTTTTGTGTTTGTCAATAAGAAAAATAAAAATAATTAAACTAATTCGAATAATTTACACAAATTAAATAGAAGGGAGGAGATATAATTTCGAGAATTTTAACAAAAACTTATTGGAAATTTCCATAAAGCAGGGAAATTTTTCGGGGAGAAAATAAGGTCTTTAAATAAGCACTCTTCTATGGGAGTTTTCCCTGTGGGTTATCCCCAGTGAATCGAGAAGTTCAAGGATTGGAATGGCATATTTTCTTGAGAGGGAGGTTAATTTCTTGAATTCCTGAATTGTGAGGAGTCTCTTACCCTTTATCTTTTTCTTTATCTCTTCTATCAGATCATTGTGAACCAGGAAGCCTGAAGTGTAATATATTTTTCCCTCGGTAATTAGCTTGGTTATCAGTTGTTCAACCATCCTGCGATTTTTCAGGTCCCGCAGCAGTCGGTCCATATCCACTATTTCCATGCGTACCATTCCTTCTATTATCTCCTCCATTTCCATCAGCTTTTTCTCATCCTCTGGTACGAAGTCAGCAAGGCTTACAGCTTCTCCCCTCAGTTTTAATCTGCCCTCGGATATGCCTGTAGAAAGGGCGACATTGAAAATTTCCTTTCTCAGGTCCAGCTTTTCCCTTAATTTTTCCTTCTCCATACCGAGAAGAGCTGGTTTTGCCCTGTGAAAGGGTTTCAGTTTATCTTCCATTTTCTTTACTATTTCCATGATTCCCTTACGACTGATAGCAGAAAGGGGTGAGAAGGAGAATATTCTAATTTTGCCTTCCTTCTGTTCCTGAAGCATGAGTTCTTCGAGATAAACGGGTCTCCATCCTGTCTGGGCTATTATTCCTCCTGCACTGGCAGGTCTCTGAAGAAAATACAGGAGGGTTTCCCGGTCATCCATAGGGGGTATGGGCTTTTCCTTTTCTGTTCTTCTTATTCTCAGAATTCTCCCGCAGAATTTTTTATTATCTCTTCGCAGAATGAATTTTTCGTCCCTGAATATGAGAAAGGGGTTTGATAGCTTCAGTATTTTTCCCCCCTTTTCCTCCTGAATTACAGCCTCTGTAGAAAAACCATTGCTGAGGAATCGGTATTTGCCTTCCCGGGCTTCGGTATCCACATCAAACATAAAGGATGGCTCCAGTTCTTCTCCCACCAGTATTTCCCCTCTTTTGAATTTAAGTGGTTCGTGGAACTCTAACTTCAATATCTGGAAAACTCCGAGACTTTCCATATCTATGTTCTGGAAGGTTATACGCCTGATCCTTACCCACTCTTTTTTCGTGGGGGAATAAAGCCGCTTCCCTCTCCTGATTCTACCCCATTTCTTCACGAAGAACCCATCGCCAAGGGAGATGAGGTAAGGCAGAAAATTGTTCCTCCACAGGGGTTCTGCTTCGTGGGTAAAGGGTACAAGACCGCATTTTTCCAGGAATTCGTCCTTGCCTTTAAGGAAAGGAGCAGTGTTAAACCACTGCAGGCGACCCCTTATTATGCCTATTCGGTCATCTTCTTCGATCTTCTGTTCTATGGAAAACCTTTCCGATGGTTCGTAAACGAGTATGTCTCTCATGTAGTTCTTCTCTCACCTTTTTTCCTTTTGCCAAGGATCATTTCCATGGCCAGTTTTTTCATGCGTTCTACAGCTGGCTGGTCAAAGGGATTTATTCCCTTCATGCTGGATATGTACCATACCTGCGATTCCAGAAGGGTTATGAATTGTCCCAGAAATCTTTCGTTTATTTCAGGAATCTCGAAGGAAATGGTCCTTCTTCCTTCCTGCACCAGTGCTAATTCCGTAGAATCACCCATGAATGAGTATATTTCAGCCAGAGAGCGTCCGGAAAATTCTGTTTCAAGGTATGGATTTTCAGGAATCTCAATGTCGTGCCTGGCTTTTTTTAACTTCCAGAAGGTATAAACCTTATCGTCAGGCCCGTCAAGGTAAAGCTGGAGTTTCGAGTGCTGGTCCACCGATCCCATATCAAGAACAGGGGTCTGTCCCCAGCCGTTCTTTCCAAGGCTTTCGCTGTAGAGCTGCCTGTACCAGAGGCCAAGAGGATGGAGATGCTCGCTATAAACAAGGATTACCTGCATTGGCGAACCTGTTTCGCAGGCGTGATAAAGGAAATATGCTGAAATCAGAGCTGGATTTTTCCGGGGTTCAAGGGATGCAAGTTCAATTCCTTCCATTCCTCCTGCTATGAGGGCGTCTATATCCACTCCTGCAAGGTAGAGTGGTACAAGGCCCACCGATGAAAGAACAGAGTATCTTCCTCCCAGACTTTGTGGGATTGGAAAGGATATAAATCCCTCTCTGTCCGCCATTTCCCTCAACTTCCCCTTTTCGGGATCGGTTATAATTATGAACCTTTCCTTGTTTCTGCCAGCTGCATCAAACAGGAGAAGGAAGTTGATTATTGTTTCGGTGGTTCCGCCGGATTTGGACACAACAATAAAGGCAGTTTTTTCGGGTTCAAGCAGTTCCATGAGTTCATGCGTTCTTTCAGGGTCAATATTGTCAAAGAAGAAAATTCTCTTTCCCCGGGAATTGTAGGAGAAAGGAAGAAGGGCTCTCAATACAGCTTCCGTTCCAAGAGAACTCCCGCCTATGCCGGCAATGACCATGTTTTCTATTTCCATCCCCTCAAGCTCTCCCCTTATCATTTCAGACCATGGTTC
>JAMOUL010000220.1 GCA_027062035.1 Candidatus Aminicenantota bacterium
GAATATAGAACTTCTTTCATTAATAGCAGTGGGTCACCCTGCGGAGAAAAAGAAACCAAGAACTCAGTTCAATCCCTTAAAGGTCCATTACGAAGACTGGTAATCCTACTGCTACCAGCCAAAGGATAGAATGGCCCATATACGTGCCGGCTGCCTTACCTTTGGCTGAGCATCAGATACCCCCTTAAAATAACCCTTATCTCCATTTATCTCCGTGGTAAGGCGGTTATCATACTGAACAGGAAGGTCAGCAAACACTCCGAAGGAAACCCGGGTACCAACCATTAAGCCAACAGTTCCACTTAGCCAGAATTCCTTCAATTTAGTGGTTCTTTCTGCTGATTTATAGAAGTAAAGATTATCTCCTTCACTTCTGGTCCATCCGTAGTAACGTTTTGTTCTAACATAATTATGGTGGGTCCACACATTCATTATAAGCTTTAAAGCAGGATCCTGACTCAACATCAATTCAAGGTCAACCTCGGAAAAAACTGTAAATCTCCAGAAATTTCCGTAGCTTGACCGTTCCCAGGGCTGCTCCCACCCGTAATTAGCCCAGCCAGAGGAGGTAACCTCCCTGCTCCCCCACACTTCCCAGTATTTATAATTACCCCTGGTTATGCTAATTGAAGTACCGGCTCTTATGTAGCTTCCCTTTGAAAGATCCACATGGACAAAGGGAAGAAGTTCTGCTTCATAATCGTTCTCCCTATAACCATCGAGAAGCTCTTCACCGTTTAGCGTATAATGGTTTCTGGTAAAGGAAGCTTCAGCAAAGGTTACAACAAAAAGTCTGGCATTATCGCTCAGGTCACCGAGTTTTATTACGTTGTAATTTCTGATAGTGGTTCTTCCGGTATTGTTGCCCCACCTGCTTTTAACATAATCATTTACTGAGTCCTCGTATTTATAATAAGCTTCTGTTCCCCGCTGACGCCTGAAGCGAAAACCCACCTTGTTCTCCCCAATATCCGCACCCAGAACAAAATCAAACTGAGAATATGCTGTATCCGTGTAGAAATCCTGCCAGAACGCATCTATATTCGTGGGAACCCCAAATATATGATTACATCCGTGCACCGTTGACCAACCCCAGTTATAAATGCCCAGGACCCTCTCTTCTCCCTCAAAGGTATATTTAAGATAACCCGAAGGACTTCCCTCTGAAAATCTTCTATAATTCACGATCATTCCTATTGGAGTATCTCCAACAAGTGCTGTTATCAGAGTACCAAAGGAGAACGTTTTATTCTTCTGGGAAAGCTCTGAGGAAAAGGGAATAAGCATATATTCTTCTCCCTCGTGCCCTATGGCTGTCCCGGAGGAGGTTAAATTAAAGGAATCCAGCCGGAAGGAAATCAGTGGTATAACTGTTACTGATGACATTTTTAACATGAAAGGAATAGAAACCACCGATGGGGAAAACCAGGTTCCCTTAAACTCCGCAGTAGCTATTGTAGACCCAAGATTTTCGCTTACCGATTCTTCTGTTGCTATATAAGAAGGGCTCGGGGAAATTTCCGGATAATCCAGGTTTCCCATCCATCCTCTTTTATCATAATTAAAAAAGATTATAGTTTTATTTTTAAAATACCTTGCATCCTGAGGAAACGTCTTAAAGGAAAAATAAGGATCAGGCCCTATAAAAAGCAAACGCGAATAAAGAAAGGGAGACTGACTTACAAAGGTAATCATAAACACAAGCAAAGTAACTGCTCCTTTAAGTCCACTTCTAAACTTCATTTTTACCTCCCATTAGATATTGGTTCACTATTCCTGAACCGTCAAGCAATCATATACAACAAAATCATATCACATACCCAAGGCTCTCATCCTTTTATTCTTATAACCTGACCCACTGGTGATGTTGCCGGCCGATACTGACCGGATGGATAAATTTTTACATCTTTGCGATAATTAAAAATTTTAAAGCGCCCTGGTTTAAATTTAATTTTTGTATCCAGGAGATACTTACCATTGCAGCTGTGAAATACCCTTATCTCCCGGACTACCCATAAAGGGAGGAATATTCCTGGAATAGCCATAGCGATGAAGATAATCTGCCC
>JAMOUL010000221.1 GCA_027062035.1 Candidatus Aminicenantota bacterium
CTCACATTAACTGCGAGGATTTTCCCTCCTCCACTGAAGGTTCCCACATAAAGGGTGCCATTACTGTAAAACAGACCATTGGGATTTCTTATCTCTCCTCCCTTCAACCATATCTCAGCTTTTCCCTCTCTCACCCTGTATATTACGCTGTTTTTCCCGGAGGAATCTGAGACGTATACGTTTCCATCCTGGTCCACAGCCACATCGTTCAGAAATACCGCACCAGCAGCTGGAATTCTTTTCAAAACCTTACCGGAGGAAAGGTCTATACACACCAGCGCATCCACATCACTTACGTATAGCTTTCCTTTGTAAACAGCCATACCTTTGGGTGCATTAAGACCGGTGGCCCATTTAAGGGATACTATCTTCCCATCCACAGAGAGCCTGGAAATAAAGCCGTTCCCGTCCTTTGCTCCGGGATTACCATTAATATTGGAAACATAAATGAACCCTGTACCCGGATCATAAAGAACCGATTCAGGAACCTGAAGTATCCGGGGAGTTTCCCATACCTTTTCCAGTGAATATTCTCCTCCCACAACGAAAAACACAACAAAAACAAAAAATAATGCCCCTGTTAAAATGGCCCTTGCTCTTCTTTTGTCCATCTCTAACCTCCTGCTCTTATATTATAAAACTTATGGTTTGATTGGAGAAGAAATCAGCGATAAAATATGATAAAACCACACAGGAGGTGGGAAATGAAATTTTTGAAGGGTTTTCTCATAATTCTTATAGCAATAATAGGAGTTCTTCTTATCTTTAGATTAATAGGTCTGGCTGTTGATTCCCATTATCAAAAACTCCTCAAACCACAAGCAGAAAAGGCTAAAACTGAATTTGAAAATTTAATAAACAGAACTTATTCATCCTGGACCTATTGTGATACCCCTTTGAAGGAAAACGCATACAAATACTATAAGCCCTATTTTAAATCTATTGTGAAAAACAGACGTCGTACCGTAGCCAGGCCTCTTCCCGGAGAGATAAACAAACTCCTTACCCCTTATTTCAGAGGGGGCAAGTTGAATGTTGATGAAGCTGAAAATGCCCTGGCAAAGATGCAGGGATGGCTTCAAGATATCAGAAAGGCTGGATGCTGCACATCATATTCCATTGCCAATGAAATCACATATAATGGTGTTTTGACCGATCTTGTTTACAACTATCTCGAGGTTATCAGAGGAATTAAGTTTATTCTCTACACTTCCTCCTATGAACTAATATCCGGAAAAAAGGATGCAGGAGTCAATGACATTCTCCTCTCCTTAAAAATAACCAGGGATATTTCAACCCCCGGCCTTTTCCTGATAAACAATTTAATCGCTATGGCTTTAAACAGAATGAATTATACCCATATAATGGCTATGGCCAGCTCAGAGGCCCTCAACACTCAACAGGTAAATCTTCTCCTTGAAGCCACGAGAAAAACCGGTTTTGAAAAGGATTTTCTTCTCAACGGGATTAAAATGGAAAAGAACCTTCTCTATTATGAAGGGGCGAACAGATCCTGCTCATGGATAGCATGGGGGGATAAAGATAGATCATATTTTCTGTGTTATCTGGGATTCTGGAGAGATTATTTCTCTTACAAAAGAGCAATGTGGAAGGCAGCCAGGGTAGCTGAAAAAGCGAAAAAGGCCTTTGAGAAGAACCTTGATATGCCCTACCAGGATGGTGTTATAAAAATAGAAACTGAAGTCGATCAGATTTTGAATAAGAATCCTATAACCAGAGATATGGCTCCTGATGTGGCCCCAGTATACCAGGTGTACAAAACGGACCAATTATTCAGAAAACTGGCCCTTATCTCCCTTAACCTGAGAAAGGCTTTCCTCGAAAATGGAGAATATCCAGACACACTGGGAGGAATGGAAGAATCGCTTAAGACTGATCCAATGACAGGAAAACCCTTCCTCTACAAGAAACTATCAAAGGGAGAAGCGGAAATTCTTCTGCCAATGTATTTGCCTGAAAATAATGACGATATAATATTCCACTTATGCAATTGCCCCTATGAAAAAAGCCTTAAGGAAAAACTCAGGTTTTACAACAAAGTAAT
>JAMOUL010000222.1 GCA_027062035.1 Candidatus Aminicenantota bacterium
CGAAGAAATACAGTTTTCCATCTGTGAGGGTTCCGTCCACGTCCACCCCTATAAGCTTGATTCCCTTTAATCTCAAAATAGTTCTGTCCTCCATAGGTCATGCAGATGAATAAGTCCTTCCAGTTTTCCCTTTTTATCAGGGACCAGAAGACAGGTTATCTTTCTTTCTTCCATTATCCTTAATGCCTTGGTGGCAAGTTCTTCCCCATCTATTGTGACTGGATTGGGGGTCATTATTTCCTGGGCAGTTTTTTCGACAATGGACTCGAACCTGAGCAGGGCTCTTCTCAGATCCCCGTCGGTAATTACACCCAATAGTCTTCCTTTAGAATCAACAACAGCAGCGGTTCCAAACCCTTTCTCGCTCATCACCTTAATTACCCGATCCATATGATCGGTGTTCAGCACCACAGGAAGTTCATCTCCTGTGTGCATGAGATTTTTGACCTTCATCAATCGTTTTCCCAGGGCTCCCCCCGGATGGTATCTTGCGAAGTCGTCCCGGCCAAACCCCCTTTTCACCATTAATGCTACGGCCAATGCATCTCCTATTGCAAGAGCAGCAGTTGTTGAAGCTGTTGGAACAAGACCCAGTGGGGGCGCCTCCCTTTCAATCTCCGCGCTTATCGTTATATCCGCATATCTTCCCAGTGTGGAATTTGTATTTCCAGTAATGGCTATAAGCCTTAACCCCAATCTTTTTATGAAATAAATTAAACGTTTGATTTCTTCTGTTTCTCCGCTGTAGGAAATGGCTATTATTATATCCTCATCTTTGATCATCCCGAGATCCCCGTGTACTGCATCTGCTGCATGAATGAAAACAGAGGGAGTGCCTGTTGAAGAAAGGGTTGCCGAAATTTTTCTCGCAATCAGTCCTGATTTTCCTATACCTGTAAGGATTATTCTTCCCTTACATTTGTAAATTTCGTCCACTGCCCTTTCAAACTCTTCCCCGAGATGTGCCCTGACCCTTTTCAGAGCTTCCTCTTCTATTCTGATAGTCTCCTTACCGGCTTCAAGGATAGTCATTTCAGAGCCTCCCATATCCTGAGAAGTATTTTAAGATTTTCTTCCACTTTATTTAAGTGCATGGAATTTGCTCCATCAGAAAGAGCTTCCTCCGGACGGGGGTGAACTTCCATAAAAACCCCATCAGCACCGGATGCTATTCCTGCCTTTGCAATGGTCATTATAAATTGGGGTTCTCCCCCGGAACTATTGCCCCGAGCTGAGGGTCGCTGGACCGAGTGGGTGGCGTCTATAACTACGGGATAGCCAGTTTTTTTCATTATGGGGATAGACCTGAAGTCCACAACAAGATTGCCGTAGCCGAAGAAAGTTCCCCTCTCAATAAGTACAATTTTGTCTCCACCGGCCCTTTCTATTTTTTCCACCACCTTTTCCATATCCTGTGGAGCGAGAAATTGGCCCTTTTTGACGCTCACCGACTTTCCTGTTTTTGCCGCAGCAACCAGCAGGTCTGTTTGTCTGGATAGAAAGGCAGGGATCTGGATAAGGTCCACCACTTCCGCAGCTTTCTCCGCCTGCCATGGCTCATGTATGTCCGTGGTAATGGGTAGATTCAGCTCCTCCTTCACCCTTTTTAAAATTTCTAATCCCTTATCTATTCCAGGGCCCCGAAAGGAATTAATCGATGTCCGGTTGGCCTTGTCAAAGGAGGCTTTAAAAATATAGGGAATCCCCAGCCTCGATGTTACCTCCTTCATATAACTCCCCACTTCCAGCACCAGTTCAGGGGACTCAATAACGCAGGGACCGGCGATGAGAAAGAATGGCTCCGAAGGAATGGAAATGGTTCCTATCTTAAACCTTCTCATCTCTCTTCCTTTTTGCAGCCCTTACGAATTCGACAAAGAGAGGGTGCGGATTGAAGGGAGTTGATTTAAACTCCGGGTGAAACTGGCACCCAAGAAACCATGGATGGTCATGAATTTCTATAATTTCTACAAGCCCTGATTCCGGGTGTATACCCGTAATTTTTAATCCCTTCTTGACCAGTAACTCCTTGTAGTCCGGGTTAAATTCGTATCTATGTCTATGGCGTTCCCAGATTACGTTCTTCCCATAGGCCTCGTGGGCCCTGGAGGGTTTTTTAATTTCGCACTTATAAGCCCCCAGCCTCATCGTTCCCCCTAACTGATATACTCCCTTTAAATTGGGAAGAAGAATTAGAACTTTGTGGGGGGAAGCAGGGTCAAATTCTTCGCTATTGGCCTTTTCCAATCCAGCAACGTGGCGGGAAAACTCTATGGTTGCTATTTGCATTCCCAGGCATATCCCGAAATATGGGATTTTATTTTCTCTTGCGTAGCGAGCTGCTTCCACCATTCCTTCTGTTCCCCTTTCGCCAAAACCTCCAGGGACCAGAATAGCAATGGAGTCAGAAAGAAGCGCATCCGCTCCTTTATCTATGATCTCCTCTGCTTCTATCCAGCGCTGTTTTACCTTTACATTGTTCGCAATTCCTGCATGGAAAAGGGCCTCATTAAGACTCTTGTAGGAATCCTTCAGCTTGACATATTTACCCACCATGGTGATTTCCAGTTCATCTTTCAGGCCTTTTATTCTTTTTGTTAAATTTTCCCATTTTTTAAGGTCCCTCTTTTTTGGGGAAAGGTTTAGTTTTTTAAGGATTTTTGTGTCAAGTCCCTCTGATGCGAAGTTAAGCGGAATTTCGTATATTGTTTCTACGTCCTTTGCCGTTATTACGTGATCCTCCTTTACATTTGCAAACAGGGCAATTTTACGTTTTATCTCAATGGGAAGGTTTCTGTCTGAACGACAGAGCACAAAGTCCGGCTGGATTCCAATGGCCCTGAGTTCCTTTACAGAGTGCTGTGTTGGTTTTGTTTTCAACTCCCCTGCTGTAGGAATGTAAGGTACAAGGGTCAGGTGAACATAAACCACATTCTCTTCCCCCTCCTCAAGGCCTATCTGCCTTATGGCTTCGAGGAAAGGAAGACTCTCTATGTCTCCAACCGTACCCCCAATTTCAACGATGGAGATGTCAACTTTCCCGTAAAACTTCCTGATGGCGAGCTTAATCTCATCGGTTACGTGGGGAATAACCTGTACAGTTTTCCCGAGATAATCTCCTCGCCTTTCCTTGTTTATAATTGACCAATATATTTTTCCAGCAGTGTAATTGCTGTCCTTTGTTGTTTGAATGCTTGTAAAACGTTCATAATGACCAAGATCCAGGTCAGTTTCAGCCCCATCCTCAGTTACATAAACTTCTCCGTGCTGAAAAGGACTGAGGGTGCCGGGGTCAACGTTAAGATATGGATCTATCTTCTGCATGGAAATCTTTAGCCCCCATGCTTCCATTAGTGCTCCGATGCTTGCTGCGGCCACTCCTTTTCCCAGAGAAGAGACAACTCCTCCTGTAACAAAAATGTATTTAGTCTTTGTCGCCACAGATAACCTCCTTTGCTTTTCTTAAATCTTCTGGTGTATCAACGGAAATAAGTTGCCCATCCCAGGGCAGCATTTTTATTTTTTCGCCATGAAATATGAGGCGCAATTGTTCCAGCTTTTCAGCATTTTCAAGGGGGGAAGCCGGTAATTCGAGATACCTGAAAAGACCCTCTCTTGAAAATCCGTATATTCCTATATGCTTAAAGTAAGGACCCCCATAGGGAATGGGAGCCCTGGAAAAATAGACCGCGTAGTTTTCCCTGTTTACAATTACCTTCACCTTATTTGGATCATCCTTTTCATCATTTTCGAGGCCTGAAAAAAGACTGACGAAAGTTTCCCCTTCTTCAAGGGCTGTTGCCACAAGGTCAATTGCATCTCCTGTTATTAATGGTTCATCCGCCTGAATGTTAATATAGGCATCTGCCTTTATTTTCTTTGCCACTTCCCCGACCCGTTCAGTTCCACTCCTGCAGTCAGGAGAAGTGAGGATGACCCTCCACCCGAAGCTTTCCACAGTTTTTTTTACTATGGGTGACTCGGTGGCCACCACGATTTTTTTTAGCCTGGTAGAACTGCTTACCCCTTCCAGCACCCTTATTACCATCGGTTTTCCGCAAATGTCTGCCAGAACCTTTCCCGGAAATCTTGTAGACCCGTATCTCGCAGGGATTACCCCTAAGATTTCCATACTTTGTCGATCTCCCTTGAAACTTCTTCCCTGGGAAGAACCTTGGCGCTTCCCTTGAAGACAGCCCCTTCTTTAATGGATAACACAGGGGTTATTACATCCGCCTCAAGGCGAGCTGAATCCTCTATTTTTACTCCCTTCTTTGCGCAGATTCTTCCCTTTGCTCTTCCGCTTATTATGATTTCATTTACAAGAACTTCTCCTTCAATTTCCCCGGTTTTTCCCACAATTATATCGGAAAGACTCTTTATTTTACCCTTTACCTTACCATCAATCCTTAAGGGGTTTTTGGCCACTATGTCACCGTTTATCTCCACCCCCTGGTCTATGTATCCTAAAAATGGGGATTCGTTCATGAAGCGCCTCCTCTCAAAATCTCAATTAATCTGGACAATTCTTCTCTGTCTCTAAAATAAATTTTCAGGTATTTCTGTCCTACCACAACCTTTGTTCCAAGATGTTGAGAAAGGGTCTCCTCGAGAACTTTCTGTTCCGGAGGTTTTTTGCCCTTTTCTTTTCTCGCTACTTCCTCCACTTCCCTTACGCTGAGGTTTCTCCTTTTTATTTTTTCGAAAACCTCCATCATTTTTTTGGGATCGTTTATGGAAAGAAGTGCCCTTGCCTGTCCGGTATTTATTTCACCCCTGTGAAGAGCTTCCTTTATTTTCTCCGGGAGCTTTAGAAGTCTTAGCAGGTTTGTAACTGTGGAGCGGTCCATGCCAGAGATCTTTGCGAGCTCCTCGTGGGTCAGGTTGTATTCCCTTCTCAGTTTATCAAGGTCTTCAGCCAGCTCCAGGGGGGAGAGGTCGTCCCTCATAACATTTTCCACCAGGGTGATAACGGCTGACTCCCTGTCGTCAATGTTCTTTATAATAGCAGGGATCCTCTTTAAGCCTGCTTTTATCGCAGCTCTCCATCTTCTTTCGCCCGCTATTAAAGTAAAACCTTCCTGGTCCTTTCGTAAAAGAACCGGTTGTAGAACCCCGCTCTGTTTTATTGACTCTGCCAGTTCATCGATTCCGGTAAAATCCCTTCTTGTCTGGAAGGGGTTGGGTTTAATCATGGAAACATCTACATAGAGAAGTTCCCCTTCCTTTTCCTCCAGAAGGTCCAGCAGACCCTTTCCTAAACCTCTTTTCATCTTCCCAGCATCTCCTTTGCAAGATTAAGATAAGCCTGGGCACCCTTTGAACGTATGTCGTAAAGAATTATGGGCTTACCATAACTCGGGGCCTCGCTTAATCTAATGTTTCTTGGAATTACCGTTTTAAACACCTTTCCAGGGAAAAATTTTCGGGCTTCCATTTCCACCTGCCTTGAAAGCACAGTCCTATCATCATGCATGGTAATAAGCACTCCCTCTATTTCCAGGGAGGGATTGTAGCGTTTCTGCACCTTCTTTACCATGGATAACAGGTCGGATAGTCCTTCCAGAGCAAAATATTCGCTTTGAAGGGGGATTATTACCGAATCCGCTGCTATCAAAGAGCTGAGCGTCAGATATCCCATGGATGGGGGACAATCCAGGAAG
This sequence comes from Candidatus Aminicenantota bacterium, assembly GCA_027062035.1. GTDB lineage: Bacteria > Acidobacteriota > Aminicenantia > S016-38 > S016-38 > S016-38. The sequence goes on from JAMOUL010000222.1 coordinate 5,664, forward strand.
ACAAAGTCAAAATCTTCCTTTATCTCGTGGATTCTGTTTCGGAGAAGAGTTTCCCCTCCCTCCTCTGACATCAGTTCTACTTCTGCGGCAAGCATATTTGGAGAGGAGGGTAAGAGCTTGAGAAACCGGATCTCTGTTTCCTTTATAGCGTCCTTCCAGTCTGCCTTTCTCAGGAGGATTTCGATTATGGATTTGTTGTCTTCCCTCTTATTAAAGCCAGCTGCGGTGGTGGCATTTCCCTGTGGGTCCATATCCACTATGAGCACCTTTTTTTCCGCGAGACTCAAAGATGCTCCCAGGTTTACTGCGGTTGTAGTTTTTCCTACCCCGCCTTTTTGATTAGCTATTGCAATTATCTTTCCCATTTCTATGAATTATAACTAAGAAAAGGTTATCCTTTCCAGAAACTTTTTTCACCTCTGAATTATACTTTTTTATTTTTCCGTGGTGAAGAAGTCTCTCAACTTCCTTTTCTCCGGTAATGAAGCAATATCCCTTTTTAATATTATTACAATCTTCCCTCACAAAGGATTCCTTTTTTCTAACTCCCATGCAGGTTAAATAATCGAAGGAACGATTACAGAATTCTTTATGAAAGAGAAAAAAATCCCCCCGAAATACCTCTATGTCCCTGAGCTCAAGTTCAGTAATGGCAAGCTGAAGAAAATTTGCCCTTTTTCTACGGGGCTCTACCAGGAGAACCCGTGCCTGTGGGACAATCAGCTTTATGGCAAGTCCCGGGAAACCGGCACCCGAACCAATATCGACCAGGGAAGAGAAGGGCTTTAATTCCTCAGCTATTTGCACAGAAAGCCGCCACAAAAAGTGGAAGGTTTCTTCAAAGCTTTTCCTTGAGATGAGGTTATATTTTTCGTTTTCCCTTTTCAGGATTTGTTTGAATCTTTCTTCCATAGCCTTATCTTTGCAATGAGAAGGGAAAGAGCCGCAGGCGTCATTCCCGGTATTTTTTTTGCCTCACCGATGGTTGATGGTCTGTATTTGCTTAATTTTTCTTTGAGCTCATTGGATAAACCCTCTATAGAATAATAATCCAGGGTATCCGGAATTTTAAGGGAATCTTCTTTTTTTATCCTTTCGGCCACCCTTTTTTCCTTTTCAAGGTAACCCCTGTATCTCAATTCAGATTCGAGGTATCTTTCTTCATCCTGGGTTGCGGGTCTTAGTTCTTCCGGGAGAAGGGATACGATTTCCATGAGGGATAGGTTCCCGGTGGTAAAAAGTACCTGCACAGGTCTTTTGTCTTTTTTCTGCATCAAAATATATTCCCGTGCGCGTTCTCTTCTCTCCTTCGATTTTAAGAACTCCCGATACAGGTCTTCATCTATAAGGCCAAGTTCATGGCCATAGGGCGTTAGTCTCAGGTCCGCGTTGTCCACCCTGAGGTAGAGTCTGTGCTCTGCTCTGGAGGTGAACAATCTGTAGGGCTCATCCACCCCCTGGGAGATCAGGTCGTCTATCATTACCCCTATGTATGATTCCTCCCTTCTGAGGATAAAGGGACTTTTTCCCTTCAGTTTTAAGGCAGCGTTTATCCCGGCCACAAGTCCCTGTCCGGCTGCCTCTTCATAACCCGAAGTTCCATTGATCTGACCGGCAAGAAAAAGGTTTTCTATAAGCCTTGTCTCCAGCGTGGGGTAAAGCTGGGTTGGTTGCACAAAATCATATTCGATTGCATATCCTGGCCTCATCATGACAGCATTTTCAAGGCCAGGAATTTCCCTCATAAAGGCTTCCTGAACTTCGTAAGGAAGGGAAGATGAAAGTCCATTGGCATAGATTTCCTTTGTATCAATCCCTTCAGGTTCCAGGAAGATATGGTGTCGCTTATGGTGAGGGAACTTAACTATTTTATCCTCTATGGAAGGACAGTACCTGGGACCTATTCCCACTATCTTTCCGCTGTAAAGGGCAGAAAGGTGAAGATTTTCCCTGATAATTTTGTGAACACGATCATTGGTATGGCCTAAGTAACACACTATTTTGTTTTCAAGTGGCTCCTTAGTCCTGAAGCTCAGGGGAACAGGTTCTGGGTCTCCTTCCTGTACCTCGAATTTCGAAAAATCAACGGTGTCCGCATGTATCCTCATGGGAGTGCCTGTTTTCAGGCGTCCCATTTTGAACCCGAGTTCCTTCAGGTTTTGAGCAAGCTCGATAGCCGCCGGCTCGTTTGCCCGACCTGCCGGATAATTTCTGTCTCCTATGTGGATGAGTCCATTTAGAAAGGTTCCCGGCGTTAAAATTACGACCCCTGAATGGATTTCTGTCCCATCAAGAAGTTTTACTCCAGCGACCCGGTTTTCTTTTACTAAAACATTGGTGGCTATTCCCTGATAAAGGATGAGGTTTTCCACCTTTTCCAGATAATGCTTCATCTCCAGCCTGTAACAGGCTTTATCCTCCTGGGCCCTTGGAGCCT
>JAMOUL010000223.1 GCA_027062035.1 Candidatus Aminicenantota bacterium
ACATAAACACCACCTGAAGGCTTAAGCTCAGAAGGCATTATATCATGAATTACCATTTTCTCTTATATATCTGGCAGAACGCATTCAGCACGGGGAGTCATAATCTATCCGGGTAGCCTCCGCTGTTCTATCACACAATGCAATCTGGATGTCCACAGAATTACTTAAACCTGCTGCTTCTCCGACATCATATCTTCCATCCGTTGTCTGCCATAATCCATCTATTAAAGAACTCTTAAAAATATAAGGGTCTTTCTCTCCCGGAAAACATGGGGTAATCTTGACATTTCCCTTATATAATTGGAAAATATCCTTTTAATAAGGAGGAGAAAATGCTTGACCCGAAGGAATTGAAGAACACGCTCAATTTACCCAAAACCGATTTTCCAATGAAGGCATCCCTTCCCAGGAGGGAACCGGAAATTCTCAAAAAATGGGAGGAAATGAAAATCTACCACAGAATCAGGGAGGATAGAAAAAACGCCCCCAAGTTTATACTCCACGACGGTCCTCCCTATGCCAATGGACGAATACACCTGGGTCATGCATTAAACAAAATACTCAAGGACTTTGTGGTCAAATCTCATTCCATGTTCGGTTACAACGCCCCCTATGTTCCAGGGTGGGACTGCCATGGACTTCCAATAGAAATAAAGGTAGAACAGAAAATAGGAAAGATAGATGACAGGGTAAAGTTCAGGGAAGAATGTAAAAATTATGCCCTGAAATTTGTGGACATCCAGAGGGAGGAATTTATCAGGTTAGGCGTTATTGGAGAATGGGAAAATCCTTATCTGACCATGGACCCTCCCTATGAAGCAGAAATTGTTAGACACATGAAGGGATTCTTTCAGAGAGGGGAGGTATACAGGGCAAAGAAGCCTGTTTACTGGTGTCCTCACTGTCATACCGCTCTTGCAGAGGCAGAGATCGAATATCATGAAGACCCTTCTCCAAGCATCTTCGTAAAATTTCCCTTTGAAGAAGCTGAAAAACTCTTTCCTGAGCTTAAAGGCAAAAAAGTTTCCGTTGTTATATGGACAACCACTCCATGGACCCTTCCAGCCAACCTTGCCATAGCTCTTCATCCAGACTATGATTACGGAGTTTTCAAAGATGGAGAGGAATATTACATACTGGCAAAGGAGCTGGTGAAGTCTCTTGAAGAAAAGGTCGGACGGAAATTTGAACCTGTGTTTGAATTCAAGGGAAAGGAGCTGGAAGGATTTAAAGCAAGGCATCCCTTCATAGATAGAGACAGCATAATTGTGCTGGCAGATTACGTAACCCTTGAGCAGGGAACGGGGTGCGTTCATACAGCCCCGGGCCATGGTGAGGAGGACTACATCACAGGTCTTGCTTATGGTCTCGAGCCCTATTCTCCGGTGGACGATGAAGGAAGATTTACATCAGAAGTCCCATTCCTCAAAGGAAAAACTGTGTGGGAAGCAAACCCCGAGATTGTAGAGCTCCTGAGGGAAAAGGGTGTTCTCATTTTCGCGGAGGAATATACCCATTCCTATCCCCATTGCTGGCGCTGTAAGGGACCCATCATTTTCAGGGCCACCGAACAGTGGTTCATATCCCTGGATAAAGCAGGACTGAGAAAAAAAGCTCTGGAAGAAATAAGGAAGGTTAAATGGATACCCAGATGGGGAGAGGAAAGAATTTACAACATGATAGAAAACAGACCCGACTGGTGCATTTCAAGGCAGCGCAGCTGGGGAGTTCCGATTCCTGTGCTTTATTGCGATGAATGTGGAGAACCCCTTACAGATCCCGAAGTTATAGAGAACATAGCAAATATTTTTGAAAGGGAAGGTTCTGACGCCTGGTTCAAACATCCTGCAGATTACTTTCTTCCAGAAGGGAAAAAATGCAAAAAATGCGGTGGAACAAAGTTCCGCAAGGAAAACGACATTGTGGATGTGTGGTTCGAATCGGGAACATCCCATGCTGTACTGAAAATAAGGGATGATCATGTATGGCCCTCTGACGTTTACCTTGAAGGAAACGACCAGTACAGGGGCTGGTTCCACAGCTCTCTTCTTGTGGCACTGGCCAATGAAGGGGAAAGCCCCTATCGACAGGTTATAACCCATGGATGGGTTCTTGACGAAAACGGCAGGGCCATGTCTAAATCACTGGGTAATGTGATAGAACCCGGGGAAATTATAAAGAAATACGGCGCTGAAACCCTCAGGTTGTGGGTGGCCATGCTTGATTACAAGGAAGACGTAAGGCTCGGAGAGGAGATCATAACCAGACTTACAGAGGCCTACCGAAAAATCAGAAATACATGGAGATTCATGCTGGGGAACCTGAAGGATTTCGATCCTGAAAAGCACTCTCTTCCTGAAGATCAGCTCCTGCCCTCCGATAAATATATCCTGACCAAATTCAGAGCGCTTGTGGAAAAGGTAAAGGAACTCTACAAAAACTACCAGTATTACAGAATTTCCCATCTTATCTATGATTTCTTTACCGTGGACCTGAGTTCCTTTTATCTGGATATCACAAAGGACAGACTTTACTGCTCCCATCCGGATGACCTGGAAAGAAGGGCAGCACAAACAGCGATATTTGAGATGGCCAGGGACAGTCTGAGGCTTATGGCTCCCATATTGTCCTTTACGACAGAAGAAGCATGGGAATACCTGCCTTCATTCCCCGGCAAGAAGGAATCCATACTTCTGGAACTCTTTCCTGAGAAAAAGGAAGCCATACTTTCAGAAGAGGAACAGAAGGAATGGGAAGTGCTCCTGAAGTACAGGGAACTTTCCAACAAGGCCCTTGAAGACGCAAGGAAGGAAAAATTCATAGGAAATTCACTGGAGGCAAAACTGATTTTCCATGCAAGGGATAAAGAGAAGGAAATCCTGGAAAAATACAGCCAGTACTTCCTGGAACTGTTCATAGTCTCCCAGTGGGAAGTCAAAGAAGGAGAGGAAGGTGTGGAAGTCGCCAGAGCCGGGGGCGAAAAATGCGCAAGGTGCTGGGTATTTCATCCCGATGTTGGGAAGGACGCTGAACATCCCAATCTATGCCCGCGTTGTATCGACGTTGTAAGGAGGCTCGATTGAAGAGCTATTACAAGTCCTTCCTGCTGATCATCTTTCTTTTTGCTGCAGACCAGTACACAAAGTGGTTGATAAGTATCAACCTCAAACCCTGGCAGATTAAACCGGTAACTTCCTTTCTTAATCTCGTTCACGTTCGAAACACCGGGATGGTCTTTGGCTTTCTTTCAGGTATCCATAATAAAACCGTTTTCTGGATAATAACAATAGCTTCCTTTATGGCTGCTATTTTCGTGATCTATCTTTTCATCATTGAAAAGGGAAAATTTGCACGCTTTTCCCTTTCCCTGATAATTGCAGGGGCAGCAGGAAATCTCTACGACAGATTTACCAAGGGCTATGTTATAGATTTTGTGGATTTTCACATAAAGACCCATCACTGGGCCAGTTTTAATCTTGCGGACTCACTCATTACAATAGGTTCGCTACTGCTTATTCTCTATTTCCTCTTGGGAGGTGACAGGAATGTATCCAGTTCTATTTAAAATTGGACCCATATCCGTCTACGGATATGGATTCTGGATAGCAGTGGGATTACTTACTGCCTTCTGGGTAGGAGCTAAGGAGGCAGAAAGGGTAGGACTTCCCAGAAACACTGTGCTGGACATAGCATTCTGGACAATTGTATTCGCCTTTATTTTTTCCAAACTGGGACTGATATTTGAAGACCCATCCTTTTACCTGTCCAACATGAAGGAACTTTTGAGGTCCGGCGGAGTTTTTTATGCAGGCCTTATAGGAGGCCTGATCTTTCTTATAGCCATGATCCGCATAAAAAAACTACCCTTCTGGAAAACCATGGATGTTTACGCTCTTGTCGTGCCACTGGCCCACGGGTTCGGCAGACAGGGATGTTTCTCAGCAGGCTGCTGTTATGGCAGACCCACGGATGTTCCCTGGGGAGTTGTATTCCACAGTCAATTTGCCCATGAACATGTGGGAACGCCTCTGGGAGTCAAGATACATCCTGTCCAGCTTTACGAATCCTTCCTGAACTTTGCACTTTTTCTCATTCTGTACTTTGTGGTAAGAAAAAGAAAAAAGTTCGATGGGTTGATATCCGCTCTATATCTTATTGGATACGGCATTATAAGATTTCATGACGAATATTACCGGGGTGACCCTGGAAGGGGATGGATAATCCATGGCTCCTCACCGTGGACTTCCCTATCTGTACCCCAATTTATCAGCATATTGTTAATTCTCTCCGGAATTGCGATAATTCTCTTTAGAAGGAGGCATGAGAAGCTTAAAGGCAGAGATTCTGGCTGATGAAGAAGCAAGAATTGATGGTTATCTTGCCTCCAGACTGGAAATTTCCCGTTCCAAAATAAAAAAGGCCATTAAGGAAGGAAAAATCCTTGTAAATGGAAAACCCACCAAACCATCTCACATTCTCAAACCCGGTGAGGTTATCTCAATAGAAATAGAGGAAAGTCCTGAATCACCTGAGCCAGCAGATGTTAGTTTCAGAATAATCTACGAGGATTCCCAGATAATAGCAGTGGATAAACCTTCAGGTCTTACCGTACATCCTGCCCCAGGAATAAGGGAACCCACCCTTGTAAACGGGCTTATAAAAATACGGCCGGAAATTGCAGGAGTGGGAAGCAACGAAAGACCCGGAATAGTTCATCGCCTTGACAGGGACACTTCAGGCATAATGCTTGTGGCAAAAACTGAGGAAGCCTATCAGAAGCTCCAGAGACAGTTTGCGGATAGACTGGTCCATAAAAGTTACATAGCTATTGTAGAAGGACACCCTCCTGAAGAAGGGGACATCCCCCTATCCATAGGCAGAGATCCTCATCACAGGGGAAAATTTTCGGTGGGTGCTTATTCTACAAGAGAGGCCCTGACAATCTTCAGAAAAATTGGAGAGGTGGGGGATTATTCGGTCATCCTTGCCTGTCCTTTTACTGGACGGACTCACCAGATAAGAGTCCATCTATCCTTTATAGGCCATCCCATAGCAGGCGACCCAATATACGGTAAAGAGGGAGGCCCCATAGGAAGGCTGGCTCTTCATGCTTACTGCATAACCTTTATACATCCGGAAAAGGGAGAAAGGATGGAACTATGCAGCCAGATCCCCAGGGAATTCGAAGAATTTATGGGAAAACTCGCAGAGAAATTAAAGAAACTGAAATTCTGTAACGAATAACCGTAGAAATAGCGCAGAATTTACTCTTTGATTTTTTACCCTCCAAATACTCCCTATCGGGTTTTATGGAGAGGCTATTTCCCCTTTCTACCTGTGTTCCAGTCTAACAGGAAGAGAATTCCTGTAAGAAAAAGAGGACCTGAAATTATAAATTGAACTGCCCAGCTAACCCTCTGAAGGGCTATTATCATGTAGATAAAACCCAGGAGGATGAATAAAATTCCTCCGAGGAGTGGTTTTCTCCATGCAATTACCACACTAATTCCAACTATGATCGCAGGAAGGAGGTGAATGAAAAAGCCCAGAAGCATTTTTCCAAGACCCATTTCCTTTCCGAAAACATCAAAACTGAGGAGAAAGAGAAAAACTGTAAACAATATTCCCAGTCCCCTGGGAATCCAGAAAAACAACCTTTTTCTCATAAAATAAGTATAACCACAAATCTAAATACAAAAAAATTGTTCTATAAGTTTAATAATAAGTAATTTTCGCGCAAATTTTTTCCCAGGAATTTTTCTCTTTGCTAAAATAAAAAGAAAAGGAGTTGTCATGACAATAACAGAGCTTTTACCGGAAATTGAGCTTATAGAAGACGGAAAGCTCAGGTCACTGGTGGCAGAAACATGGAAAAGGGCAATTTTGCTTGGCGGATGGGATGAAAGCGACCTTCAAATCATCCCTTTCACACTACTTATCAAGGATATTCACATAAACCTGTTCCAGCACACAAGGGCTGTAACGCTGTGTGCACTGGGAGTTTACAATGCCTATGAAAAAATTTACCGGGATAAGAATCCTCTCAGGAAAGACATCCTTTTAGCAGGAGCTCTTCTTCACGATGTAGGAAAACTTCTGGAATACGAAAAGAGAGGCGGGGAAATAGTAAAGAGCAAGCGGGGGAAACTGCTGAGGCATCCGATCTCAGGAGCAGCCCTTGCGTGGTCACTGGGAGTTCCGGATGAGGTATGCCACATAATTGCAGCCCATTCCAGGGAAGGGGATCATGTAAAAAGGATTCCCGAGGCCTTTGTTGTTTATCACTGTGACTTCGCAAACTTTGAACCCTTCAGGGAGGGATGAAAAATGGGAAAAACCCTTGCTGAAAAAATTCTTTCGGCAAAGTCCGGCACTGATGCGAGGGCCGGAGATATAGTGATGGCAAAACCGGATTTTGTAATGTCCCATGACAACTCAGCAGCTATAGCAAAGCACTTCTATAAAATTGGCCTGCCAAAGGTTGCCATTCCTGAAAAAATAGTAATCATTTTAGACCATGTGGTGCCTCCATCCTCGGTAGAATATGCTGAGAACCACAAGTTCATAAGACAGTTTGTCCGGGAGCAGGGGATAAAACACTTCTATGATATAAACAAGGGTATATGCCATCAGGTCTTCACAGAAGAAGGTTTTGCACTTCCAGGAACCTTAGCTCTGGGTTCTGATTCCCATACCACCACATATGGAGCTGTAGGTGCCTTTTCTGCAGGAATAGGAAGGACAGAGATGGCTTCCATCTGGGCAACAGGAGAACTCTGGATGAAGGTCCCCCAGACCATAAAAATAATAATTAAAGGAAAACTGCCTGAAGGGGTATATGCAAAGGATGTTGTCCTTCATATCATAGGCACTATCGGGGCAGATGGAGCAACATACCGGGCTGTAGAATTCACGGGACCCGTGGTGGAAGGCTTTTCCATAGCTTCCAGAATGGTTCTATCCAACATGGCAGCGGAGATGGGAGCAAAGGCAGGATACGTGGAGCCCGATGAAAAAACCCTGGAGTTTCTCCAAGGCCGAGCGAAAAAGGAATTCGAGCTTGTAAAGTCTGATCCGGATGCAGAATACGAGAAGGTCCTTGAATTCGATATCTCCGAACTCACCCCTCAGATAGCGGCTCCCCATACTGTCGACAATGTAAAACCAATAGCTGAACTCGAAGGCCTGGAATTCAATCAGGGCCTTATAGGCACCTGCACCAATGGAAGGGTAGAAGATCTGGAAATAGCTGCAAAAATACTCAAGGGGAGAAAGGTACATCCCAATGTAAGGCTCCTTGTCTTTGCTGCATCCTGGAAGCAATACATAGAAGCATTAAAGAAGGGGATTATGGAAACACTGGCAGAAGCCGGTGCAATAGTAATGAATCCTGGATGCGGACCCTGTCTTGGAGCCCATGAGGGAGTTATCGCTTCAGGAGAAAGGGCACTTTCCACATCAAACAGAAACTTCAAGGGAAGAATGGGGTCAAAGGAAGGTGAGATCTACCTGGCGTCTCCTGCGACAGTTGCAGCTTCTGCTATAGAAGGGAAGATAACAGACCCCAGGAAATACCTTTAATTCTTCTTCCCAACCCCCTTAAAAATTGTTTTGAACAGACATAGGGGAGAAGGAATAAGCATTGGCGTGTTTTCTCTGTACACCAGATATTCTTCCCCGAATTTTTCCACGAGTTCTGGCTCCTCCACCCTTCTAAGGAACCAGATTATCCCCACCCATATGAATAACGAAGCTAAAATGAAGGTGAAAAAGCCTCCAATTATTATTGAAAAAGCGCTCACAAACATACCTATACCAAGATGGTGAGGATGTCTCAAACATTTATAAAGGTCAGAGGTAACCAGACGTGTGGTCCAGCCCCATTCTTCTGGTTTCCCCATGTTTCTAAGCAATCGTCCTGATCTCGCAAGAAGAAAAATAGAAAACAAAGTAAATATAATAGCCAGTACCTTCATCCAGAGAGGGAAAAGAAGAATCTCAAAGCGTCTATCCAGATATAAGCCTCCTGCGAAACTCACTGCTATTCCACCGAACCACAGGACAAATCTTTTTAACATCTTA
>JAMOUL010000224.1 GCA_027062035.1 Candidatus Aminicenantota bacterium
TGCCCCCGAAACCAACCACTCTTCCGTATTCAGCATATATGGGGAATATTAATCTGTCACGAAATCTATCGTAATAACCACCATCTTCCTTTCTTATTATTAGACCTGCAAGTTCCAGTTCTCTTGAGGAGTATTTTCCAGAGAGGGATTTTAAAATAAAATCCCATGAGTCAGGAGCATATCCCAGAGAAAGTTTTTTGGCTACTTCTTCCGGGATTTTTCTTTTTTTCATATATGCATATCCCCTTCCTCCCTTCCATAGTTCCCGCTGGTAAAGATTTTTTGCTTCTTCCATTATAGAATAAAGAATATCCTCCTTTCTGGATGATTTTTTGCTAAGGGTGAATGGAATTCCATAATGACGCGCAAGGGATTTCAGGGCCTCTATAAAGCTAACCCCTTCCATTTCCATTACGAGTTTTATTACATCTCCTCCGGCTCCGCATCCGAAGCAGTGATAGAGCTTTTTTTCCGGGTCCACATAAAATGAAGGGGTTTTTTCCTGATGGAAAGGACACAGTCCTCTATAGTGTTTTCCGCTTTTTTTTAAACTGGTATACCTTGAAGCTATCTCCACAATATCAGCAGAATCCTTTACTTTTCTTTTTAATTCTTCAAGGTCCATAGGAATTCTAATTATAAACTATTAGTCAAGCTTATGGGTGAAGCCTGAGTGTTGTTTTTTTACCCTCCCCGAATTTTATATATTGCCCCCTGAGCCATTTTTCAACCATATCACTGAAATGTCTGGATGGAACTCCGCTCTGTCCTGGCACCGTTATCCAGAACTCGTTCTGGAAGTCTATAATCTCTCTCATGGAGGGAGCAACGGTAACCCTTGCGGGTTTAAATACATCGAAGCTTGCCTGAACCACAGTCTCTTTATCACCCCCCATTGGAAATCTTCCGGGATATATTTTGTGCCCGAAAAGAAACCTGAGTATTCCAACCCTTCCCAGAGGATGTATAAGTTCGAGATAGTGAAAATCGCCCCAGGGTTTACCACCGGTTTTTTCCCTGGCAGCTTTAAATCCGTCCACAATGGCGTCTTCTATGCTGGAATAGTTTCCTCCGGAGATGGCCTGTACCACATCATTTTTTTTGTTTTCGATGAGATTAACCAGGGCCTCCCGAGATTTCAGGGAAAACAGGGAAAATCCCCCCACATCTCCCGGAAGTTTTCCCATGTATACCCTTTGTAAAGCCGGATTGTCCGGGAAAAATATCTTCTTCTGAATTTCTATCACCATTATTTCGAACAGGGCAGCTTCAGGGGAATCCGGAGTTACCCTGAAATCCCATTTTTCCAGAGCCTTTATCCATGGATCGTCAGGGATTCGCTTTCTCAGTATCGGTAAAACAGCCTTTAAGAACCTTTCTGCGTAGAGGGATTTTACGTCCTGTTGCATTTTTTTTACGTAATCTATTGAAATTTTTCCTCCATTTTTTAGCATTTCTTCTATTCTCTGTGCTCTATATCCTGGACATACATCAGTTATCCCGGGGAAGTCAGGTTTAATTCTGTTATTGGCCGTAACTATATAGCCCTTTTCAGGGTTAAAGGCATGGGGTAACTCGTCAATGGTATAGAAACCAACCCAATCTCCCCTTTCGACAGGGAATAGGCCACTCCAGGTTCTTTTGGGAACCCTTCCGCTTACCTGGTATCCGATATTCCCATCCACGTCTATGTATACCCCGTTCTGCGATGGAACGGTAAGCATTTCCATTGCCTTGCGGAACTCCTCCCAGTTTCTGGCTTTATTAAGAACGATGAGACTTTCTATAAGACGACCTATATCATCTCCTACCCATCTGAGTACGAGCCCCTTTTCCTTGCCTGTATAAACAAGAGGTCCCAATTCCGTATCGAGGAAGGTAATTCTTTTCTCCTTTCCTCCCCTGATTTTTATAATTTCCTTCCTTTTCTTGAATTTACCTTCTTTTCCGTTGAGAATGTATTTGTTGCCATTTATTTTTACAATATAAAGATCCTGGACATCGGCAAAGGAATTGGTAAAGCCCCAGGCAATTCTGTCGTTTTTACCAATGACCACTCCAGGGGTACCGGGAAGACTTACCCCCTTTACATCAAAGCCACCTCCCTTTAGGTGAACAAAATACCATATTCCCGGTAACATTATTTCGAGATGGGGATCGTTGGCGAGAAGGGCTCTTCCGGTATCTGTGAGGTTCCCGGAAATGACCCAGTTATTACTCATCCCCTTTTTTATTATGGACACGAACTCTTCCAGACCTTCTCCAGGTTTTATAATGGGTTCTCCTTCTCCAACGGCAAATGGAGCATGGGGCGAAGATAGGGGATCCAGATCCTTCCAGTACCTTGCAAGGTCCCTTCTATTGGAGAGAATAATATATCTAACGAGTTCTTCGGAGAAATTTGAAGCAAGTCCCCACTGGAGAATTCGTCCTACCGCAACGCTATCTCTGGGAGTCCATGGTTCTCTTTTTTTCATAAGAAGTTTGTATTCAAAACCTGTACCGGTGAGTTTTAAACATGCATTTACACCCCGGGCATAGGCTTCAAGAATGGCCTTTTCTTCAGGAGTTGGAGCCCATATGAAACGGTTAAGGCGGAAGCGTCGAGCATTTTCATCGAGTTTAAGGGCCTTCTCCCCGAACAGCTCGGATAGCCTGCCCTGAATGGTTCTTCTTAAAATATCCATCTGGAAGAACCTCTCCTGGCAATGTACAAAACCCTGAGCCATAAAGAGGTCATGGGCATTTTTTGCCCTGATTGTGGGGATTCCGTTTTCATCCCGGATTATTTCCACTTCATCCCTGAGACCAGGTACTTTCAGCTCTCCTTTTGTTTTAAAGGGATGGGGTGGGAAAAGATATGTGACGGCTACTAAATAGCCTATGAGCGTAACAAGAAGAAGATTAATAAGCCATTTCATTTCTTGCTTCCTATCTTAAAATTTTTCGGATAATTATTTCCCTCGGATTTCTTATTCTGACCCTCAATTTCTTCAAAAGGGGCACCAGCTTTTTCCTCTCAGAATTAGCCCTGTCGTAGGAGAAAAATTTTCCAACCCTTATCTTGTAAAGGCCACCCTCTGTTTTTAGCGTTACATTATATCCATTCCTTCTCAGAGAATCAGCTAATTTGATGGCGGAACTTTTGTTTTTTAAAGCTGCTACCTGAAGTGTATAGTAAGGCTGAGTGGAAGAAGGTGAGCCTTTTTGAGGAGTGGATTTAATTGGAGCTGGCTTTGCCATTTTCTCTGCCTTTTTTGAAGTTTTTGCAGGTTCAGGCACTGGCCTGGGTACTATTGGCTCAACCTTAGTTTTCGTTTTTGCCGGTTTTTCTTCGACAATGGCGGTTTTCTTCTGGGCTAACCTTGAAGTTTTAGCAGGAGGAACGTTCTGTTTCTGTCCAAGGTAAAACCCTGCCACAAAGGCAAATCCCATAAGAAAAAGGAAGATCATTATGAGGGTCCCCATGGCGAAGGAAGAGACCCTCAGGCGATATGTTTTCCTGGCCATTTACTTTATTCAGATCCTTCTGTCTTCTGTTTCAGGAAGCTGAATAATTCAATGGGTATTGGAAATACAATGGTGTGGCTTTGTTCTGAAGCTATTTCCGAGAGAGTTCCGAGGAACCTCAGCTGGATAGCTATAGGGTTTTCCGCCAGGATTTTTGAGGCCTCAGACAGCTTTCTGGATGCCTGAAATTCTCCTTCTGCGGTGATTACCTTTGCCCTTCTTTCCCTTTCTGCTTCTGCCTGTCTTGCCATAGCTCTCTGCATCTCCTGAGGAAGATCAACATGCTTGATTTCCACCATTTGAACCTTTATTCCCCATGGATCCGTATGTTTGTCAAGTATTTCCTGGAGATTTGCATTAAGTTTCTCCCTTTCGCTGAGAAGTTCATCAAGTTCAACTTCTCCAAGAACGCTTCTCAGTGTGGTTTGAGCCAGCTGAGAGGTGGCATAGTAGAAATTTTCCACCTGAAGAACTGCCTTTATCGGGTCAAAGACCCTGAAATAAACCACTGCGTTTACCTTAACAGAGACATTGTCCTTGGTAATAACATCCTGGGGTGGGATATCATGGACTATGGTTCTCAAACTCACCCTTACCATTTTGTCGATAGGGACAAAGACGAATATGAGTCCGGGTCCCTTGGGTTTTGGTAGTGCCCTTCCCAATCTGAAGATAACTCCCCTTTCGTATTCCTTAAGAATCTTAATGCAACTTAAAAGATACAATATGACAATAATACCTATGGTTACACCGGTTCCCATTTTTACCTCCTTTTAATATTTATTAAAAAGCTTTCCCCATTTGCTGTGTTCCAGATAATCCCTGGCGACCTTTTTCCCTTTGGTGGGATACCAGAGGAGGTCATGGAAGAAATAGGAGCCAAAAACGAAGAGGTAGACAAGTGGGGTATGGAAAAAGAGCCACTGCAGGCCCCTTAATGGTCCAAACCAGAGCAGATCTCCCACCATACTTGCCAGGTTATCTCCCACTTTACAGTTGAAATTGATTTCTTCTATGTCTTCTCCTATAATCTCTATTTCCCTTATATCTCCTGTCCCAAGTCCCTTTTCGTGAGCCAGCCTTATATATTTGATGGATAGAGGGTCAAATCCAAGAATTCTGGAGGCCACCGCATCTATTGCCACTGAATCAGAAGATGCAAGGATAAGGTCAGCTTCGTGCGGTTCCAGGGTCCTTGGTCCCGGTCCACAACCTATGTGGGTTCCATCCATCAGGGTAAATATTCCTGTGTGGATTTCCTTCTGAATTGTAAGTAGATCAACAAGGGTTTCATGGATCCACGTATGGGTATAATGTCTTTTGGTGTTGAGAAGACCTCCAAATGCATTCTTCATTGACCCTGTTGTTGTAGAATAAATGTGAGTTTTTACCGTGGGAAGGTGAATAATGTTTTTTCCAAAGAAGAACTCAGGAATATATATTCCCTTTTTGTAAATTCTGGGAAGAATAAGTAATTCTCCTTCTGGTTCATATTTTATCCACTTTAAATCCTTGAAATTGTAATAAACCGGTAGATTATATTTTTCGATTACCCTGTCGAATTTCAGAAGTTTTTCACCTTTGTATGGGTTTGTTACTACCGTGTTGTTTTCCACCACAGAAAGCTCAGTATAACCCCTTTTCTGCAGGGAAAGTACTGTGCCTTCAAATTGCCATGGGGTGGTGTTCGAAGAGGGATAGAGGAAATGCCACGATATATTGGGTTTTATTATAGTGGGTGCATCCTTTGAAAATTCCCTGTCTATTTCTGCGAGCTGAAATGCCCTGTCTATGTCCTCCAGTACAGTTTCAGGGGTGGTTCTTAACACGACTACTTTGCTCATAAAGAAATTATATCACCATGATAGGATTTTGTTATAATCAATATAGGAGGAAAAAATGGCAATAAAAGGAAGGGTTCACAAGTATGGAGATGATATTAATACCGATGTTATTTTCCCGGGAAGATACACTTATAAGAATCTGAGCGAAGAGGAAATGGCATCCCATGCCATGGAAGACCTTGATCCGGATTTTTCCAGAAAGGTAAAGAAGGGGGATATAATTTTCGCCGGGAAGAATTTTGGAATGGGTTCTTCAAGGGAACAGGCAGTTCTTGCACTGAAGTATGCAGGTATTTCAGCAATTGTGGCTAAATCCTTCGCCAGAATTTATTACAGAAATGCTATAAATTCCGGTCTTCCCGCCATTGAAGCTCCTGAGGCAGTAGATGCGGTGGAGGAAGGTGATGAGGTGGAAATAGACCTTCAGAATGGAGTAATCAGAACGCCAAAGGGCGAGTTTAAATTTCCTCCCTTTCCACCCAAAGTTAGAGAGATTCTCGACGCAGGGGGTCTTATCCCTTATATTAAATCCAGAATTTAATAGGAAGAATATCTTTTTTTCTTCTCAATCTCACCCAGATACCCTGAGACTGCATAATCGAAGGGATAGACGAGTATGGTTGCAATAAAACTGACTCCTATCAGTGTAATAGCATGTTTGAAAGAACCTGTTGCGAAATACATGATAAGACCCATAATTCCAATAGCTTCAGAAATGGCGTTTAAAACGATAAAGAAGGTTGCAAATTTGGCCAGGATTTGTTCTTCATCGAGTTTTATCAGGGCTCTGGAATAAAATAGGGTGCGTTTTAGAATCAATATGAAAAGAACTATAGCCGCAGCGGCAAAATATAAACCTTTGAATATTGTGGGATTGAAATTCTTTGCAGCACTTATTTCAAAGGCCGGGTTGTTTTTGTGCAGCAGGTAAACGATAACACCATAAATAACTTCAGAAGCCATAATAACCAGGGAGATTAATTTTGCTGTTTTAATTGAGTTCATAATTTTTCCTCCACTGATTTAATTTTTTCTTCCATATGCAGATCTTTATCCCTCCTCTCATCCACTGTAATTCTTGTTGATACCCTTAAGGCTCCCATTTTGAATGGAACCTCATGCATGGCTTTTATAGCCTTAAATACTTCATCCCATTCTCCCTCTATTATAGTTGCCATGGGAGTGAGGTGGGTTTTGAGATTAAAGCTCCTTAAAACCCTTTCCACCTCTGCCACGTATTTGCTTAAACTCGGAGAACAGGTTCCCAGAGGAACGACTGTTACCTCTGCTATAATTCTACCCATTTCTACCTCCTTAATAAATTATAATATAATCGAAACATGGGAATTTTTATAAAGAAATTTTTCAGGGGGGAAATTCAGTTTTGAAAAGGAGGATTTTATGAAAACCGGTAATTTTGTCAATGGTAAATTTGTGGATTCGCCCAATAAAATTATAAGTATTTCCCCTTCAACAGAGGAGCCTATTTCTGAGGTCTCCGTAGCAGAAGGAAACCTGATAGAGGAAGCCCTTGAGGCTGCCTGGAAGGGAAGAAGGAAAAGAGAGCCCAGGAGTAAATTCGAGAGGTTAAGGGAAATT
Source organism: Candidatus Aminicenantota bacterium (assembly GCA_027062035.1). GTDB lineage: Bacteria > Acidobacteriota > Aminicenantia > S016-38 > S016-38 > S016-38. The sequence goes on from JAMOUL010000224.1 coordinate 6,954, forward strand.
CTATCTGATAGGGCAGAGGAGATCGCGAAATTAATTGCCATAGAACAGGGAAAGCCTGTAGTAGAAGCCCTGGCTACAGAAATATATCCCTCTTTATCGGCAATAGATTTTCTTCTTGATAAGGGAGATTCCTTCCTTGAACCTGAAGAAATAGTTCCACACGATCCCATGTTCCGGGGGAGAAATGCATATCTTGTATATCAGAATCTTGGAATTGCCATGGTTATTTCTCCCTGGAATTATCCATTCGGCATTCCTTTCCTTGACATAATACAACTTATTTATGCCGGGATCCCTGTTGTATTCAGACCCTCAACATCCACTCCACTGATAGGTCTTGCTATAGGCGAACTTTTCCATGATGCCGGTTTTTCTCCCTGCTCTCTCCAGGTATTAATAATTCCTCACAGGGAAGCAGAGCAAATTTTACGGGATAGGAGAATTTCCCATGTGCTTTTTACCGGAAGCGTTGCCGTGGGAAGAAAAATAGGACAGATAGCTGGAGAGGGGTTAAAGAAGGCGGTTCTTGAATTGGGTGGAAAGGATACAATGATAGTTCTGGAAGATGCGGACATAGAAAGGGCCGCTGCAGGGGTTGCATGGGCAGGTTTTATGAACGCAGGTCAGACATGTGCTTCTGTGGAAAGGGTGCTGGTTCACAAAAAGATAGGGGAGAAGTTCCTTAATCTTTTGAAGGAAAAGGTTGAGAAGATTGTAATAGGGGACCCACTTAATCCAGAGACAGAAATGGGTCCTCTGATTTCAGAAGCTCAAAGGGTAAATATCATGGAACAACTAAAGGAAGCCGAGAAAATGGGTGCTGAGAAGATTCTGGGAGATGGTATACCCTTTCCGAAGGGCTTCTATTTAAGTCCACATATATACAGGAATGTACCCGAAAATACAAAACTCTGGCGTGAAGAAACCTTCGGTCCTGTGGTTGTGATAAGAGAATTTGAAAACGAAGAAGAAGCTATTTCCATTGCAAATGATACCAATTATGGATTAACCGCTTCTGTCTGGACAAGAAACAGAAAACGGGCAAGGAAAATCGCAGAGGCTCTGGAAGCAG
>JAMOUL010000225.1 GCA_027062035.1 Candidatus Aminicenantota bacterium
TCATCATGATGGCAGGTCTATCCACATTTGGCATGAACTCGGTACCAACGATCTTTACCACCCCGAAGGAAAGAACAAATAATATAAAAACCCCGGCAAGGATCAATCCTCTACGCCTCATGGCCTTCCTCAGCATTCCTTCGTAACCCTGCCTCATTTTTCCGGTGGTAAACGGTGCGGTTAACTTTTTGATAAAGGCTGCAATTTTACTTCCAGCAATTTTGTCTTCCTTTTTATAAAGAACAGAGGTTAGCATGGGTGTAATGGTCAAGGCCACAAAAAGGGAGGCAAACAATGCAAAGGATACGGAAAGGGCGAGAGCCCTGGAAAGCTGTCCTGTTATTCCCGTAGCAAACATCATCGGGAAAAATACTGCTACAGTAGTGAGGGTTGAGGCAGTAATCGCCATTGCCACTTCTTCTGTACCGATGATGGAGGCTCTATCAGGATCAAGTCCTCCCTCTTCAAAATGCCGGTAGGTATTTTCAATAACAACAACAGAGTTATCCACCAGCATTCCCACCCCCAGAGCAAGACCTGCCAGGGTCAACATGTTCAGGGTATAGCCTGCAATATAAAAGGCTATAAAGGTGGCTATTATGGAAATGGGGATGGAAAGAGATATGACAAGGGTTGGACGCCAGTTCCCCAGGAAAATAAACAATATCAAAATCGCAAGTATTCCACCCACTATGATATTGGAAGCCGTCCTCTTTCCCATGAGGGTTATCGGAGATTCCTGGTCAAAGACCGGATAGAATTGAACATCTGCCGGCAGCTGTTTCTTAATTTTCTCCAGCTCCTTTTTTACCCGCCTTGCCACAAGAACTGTATTGGCGCTGGAATTCTTGCTGACAAGCATAACCACACCGGGTTCTCCATTCACGTCTGCGGTGGCCCTTGCCTCATAGTCTCCGAATTCAACTTCAGCTATGTCACCAAGATGAACCACCTTACCTTCTTTTGTAACTCCAACCACTATATTCCTGATCTCATCAAGGTTTTCAAATTGACCCTTTACTCTTATGTTCTTCTCCCTTCCCCTGACTTCAACGTAACCTGCAGGCTGATTAACATTTTCCATCCTTAGGGCCTGAACTATCCTGTCTATTCCTATTTTATAGGATGCAAGTTTCATAAGGTCCGGGCGAACAAGAATCTCCCTCTCCCTTGGAGAAAGCACCTGAACAGTAGCCACTCCGTCCAGCCTTGAGAGTTTTTCAACAACTTCATCGTCCAGTAGTTTCTTTAATTCTGACTGGGAAAGTTTCTTACTTTTTACGCCGTAATAAAGGATTGGAAAATCTGACATGCTGAATTTATAAACTATGGGATCATCCGCTTCTGAGGGAAGATATTTCCTGTATCTACCTATCCTATCCCTTATATCCTGAGCTGCGGCGTCAAGATCAGTCCCCCATTCGAACTCCACCGTAACAATAGAAAGTCCCTCCTGGGAAATGGATTTTACCTTCTTTACCTTGCTGACCGAGGAAACAACCTCCTCCAGGGGCTTACTTATAAGCTGTTCAACGTCCTTAGGAGAAGCACCTGTATAATTGGTTATTATTGAAAGCTGTGGATATTCAATATCCGGCATAAAATCAAGCCCAAGATGAAAATAGGAAATAATACCAACCACCACCACGATCATAATTAACATGGTGACGGTAACTTTTCTTTTAACAGAAAAGGCTGGAAGACTCATTTCTCCTCCTCCACAAGGGCACCGTCATACAGTCCAAAGAGATTGCCCACCACTATTCTTTCTCCAGAAACAAGACCTTCTTTCACTTCTACAAATTTATTTCCCAAAATTCCTGTAACTACCGGCCTTTTTTCAACCCTGCCATTTTTCACCACAAACACATACTTATTGTCCAGAAGAGCAGATAGGGGAATTCCCACGGCTTTTTTCCGGAGGTATATAATTTCCACATCGGCGTCTGTTCCAGGTTTGATAGCAAGATCCTTATTATCGGCTATGACTTCCACCTTGAAGGTTTTCGAAGCAGGGTCAGCTGCCTGAGCAATGGAATAAACCTTTCCTTCCAATTTTTTGTCTCCCTGTACCACCGCTGCTGGCAAACCCATCTTCACTACATTTATTTTTCCTGAGGGAACATCTACATCAACGAGGATTTTTCTGAAATTCATCAGTACCAGTATTCCTCCTCCACTACCACCGAATCCTCCCATGCCGGGATTAACAAAATCTCCTTCTTCCTTGAGTCTGGACGTTATGATCCCGGAGAAGGAAGCATAAAGCATGGAGGACCTTATCATAAACTTTGCAAGCTCTACCGCTGCCTTTGCCTGATCAAGATTGGCCCTGGCTGCCTTGTAAGCAAGTTCCAGCTTTTCAAACTGTTGCCTGGAAATGGCTTCCTCTGCAAGCAGTCTCATTGCCCTTTCATAGTTTTTCTTTGCGTCCAGAAAACTGGCCGTGGCTGCTTCGAGGGCAGCTCTGGCCTGCTTGAGCTGTATCTTCGCCTGTTCAGTATCAAGTTCTGCCAGAAGCTGTCCCTTTCTAACTCTGTCACCCTCTTCCACATATATTTTCTTTATTTTACCGGCTATCTTTGGGGTAACGTTTTCCTTCTTAAAGGCCTGTACTGTCCCGGAATACTTAAGGGACCTTTCTATTAACACTTCCCTGACGATTGCCGTCTTTACTTTAAACTTGACTTCGCTCTCCTTATCCGCCCTCTTTTTCCCGGAACTCTCTCCGCAAAAGGAGAGCAAAAAAACGGGGATAAGGAAGATGGCAACCAGAATTTTTTTAGATCTCATTTTTCACCTCCAAATTTATATCCGGTAATGCTCTCTATCTCAGCAAGAGATACATAATATCGATATAAGGCGTTGTACATATTCATTTCAGCCATTTTTAAGGAAAGCCTGGCCTGCTCAACCTGCAGTGAGGTAACAAGGGATTCTCTATAACTGACTTCTGCCAGTCTTACCCCTTCCCTTGCCTCCTGTACTGTATCTCTGGCAGACATATAACTTGCCTGCGCTTCCCTGGCTTTCTTATAGGCAGAACGGAGTCTGAGGAGCAAATTATCCCTCAGAGCTCTTTCTCCAAACTTCGCCGCATGATAAAGACTGGTCGAGTAGCGAACTTCTTCTACCCTGCTAAAACCGGAGAAAAGTGGCATGGAAATGACCAGGGCAAGGGTATAATAATCCTCCCAGTTACTGGCTTTCAGGTTAAAATAATCCGATCTGAAATTGTAATCAAAGGTAAGAGCAATGGTAGGTCCAAACTGGGCCTTTGCAAGCCTTATGCCTTTTGCTGCGGCCTCCCTTCTATATTTAACAGAAAGCAAAGCAGGTGAATGGGAAAGCATATATTTCTCAAGCTCGGAAATCCCCACTTCCATAGGGACAAATCTAAGCTCGCCCTCAACTTCAAAACCTTCATCAATGCCGATAAGGGATTTCAGCGATAGCTTTGCCAGTTTTAGATTATTCTCCGCTTTTATAAGCTCGGGTTTTGTGTTTTCCCAGTTCACTTTGGCCTGCAGAAGTTCAAACCTGGTGGCAGAGCCAACATCGTATAGGGCCTTCACCTGCATATAATGGGTATAGGCCAGCTTTGAAGATTCCCTCTGTATCTCTAACGCTTTTTTCGCGAGCAATACAGAATAGAAAGCCTTCTTTACCTGAAAGATGAGGTCCAGCCTCTTCTGCCTGAAATTTTCTTCCTCTGCCCTTGCCTGAAGTTGAGCTATTGAATAGGTACTGATGAGCTGTCCACTTGAAAAGATAGGCTGGGTGATGTTTAAACCGAATTGATACTTTCTCGTGAAATCCATTTTTACCCTTTTAGGCTTATCACCAGGGAAAAAGGGAGGCATTTCTATGGTGAAAACCTTTTTCTTAAGAATGTTCTGTCCCTGAAGTTTGACCCTGGGCAGGAAAATGGATGTTGCCTGTCTGGCCTTTGCTTTCGTTGACTCAAGGGCTTTCTCTGCCTGAAGATATGCCGGGGAATGGGACAGGGCAAAGTTTACAGCAGTTTCCAGATCCAATTTTGTCTGAGGAAACAGAAAAAAACCAACCACAAAGAACACCCACAATTTTCTATACATCCTTCACCTCCTTTAATCCAACTAATTCAAAAACCCTTGCTCTGGTAAAATCAGCGAGGATTTTGAGATCTTCCGGTTGCTGAAAAATTATCTCTGTGAATAAACCCTTAAACACTGCAAGGAGGTATTTTGCGAAAATTTCCGGGGGAAACTTTACATACCCTTCCTCTACACCTTTTTTAACTACATTCAACAGTATTTTCATATACCTTTCTCTATTTCTTCTTATCATCTGAAGAACCCTCCCCTTCTCTTTTATAAAAAGGGGAGCCTGAAAGGACTCAAAAACGACCATCCTTATAAGACTGGCTCTCTCGTAAAGCGCCTCCAGAAATGCATCAACCATAAAGGAAAATACCTCAGGGAAACTTGCCTCCTTTTTGAACTGTAGTCTTGAGATAAGTTCTTCGTGCAAACTCTCTGTAACCTTTACAAACAAATCCTCTTTGGAAGGGAAAAGCTTGTAAATTGTAGCCTTGGAAATATTGGCCTCTTCTGCAATCTCGTCCATGGTGGTCATAAAATAACCTTTGTTTTCAAAGAGTCTGGTGGCCGCTCTTATAACTGCCCTTTCCTGGGCCTCCTTAGCAAGATCCTTCCATGTTCCACCCATGATTCACCTCTAAACTTTAAAGTTTTTTCATTAAACTCATCAGTTCATATTATATACCATAAGTCAAAATTTTCAACCCTCCGGTAAAAGGCTCCAGCTTTTTGTCTAAAACCAATAAGGATAAGTATTTACAGGTTACATTCCTATCTTTCAGGTAAAATCTTTAAATTACAAAACACTGCCAGACAAGCCTTATTTGACATTTAATAATGAAAGTTATATTATTTTTTTAAGAATATAAGAGGAGTAGGAAATGGGTTTAAAAGTTTTATTAGGAGATACAAGTCCTATAACAAGAAAGGTTTTTTCACTTTCCCTGGAGACCCTTGATTATACCCCTATATTCGTTGACAACGAAGAGGGGTTCAGGGAAGTGATGGAAAAGGAAAATCCTGACCTGGCCATCCTCTCCTCCAACATCACCTCCAATCCCAGGGAACTCATTGATGAAATTATTTCAAATTATCCACAAACCAGACTGATTTTATTGAAAAGTCCCTTTGAAAAAATTGAAGTGGACGAGGCCAGATTGTTTAAAGTGCTCATAAAACCCGTGCCAAGTTCAAAAATAAGAGAGATTATTTCAGAATTAAAATCTGAAGGCGAAGAAGTCCCTTCAGAAGAAAAGATAGAAGTTTCTGAATCTCCAGAAGAAAAATTAATATCTGAAGAAGAATATCAACAGGAAGAACTAAGCGAAGAAGAACTACAGGCTAAAACATGGGAAAGTCATTCCACTGAAGAAGTTTTCCCCGAAGAGGAAATGTTTCCGGAAGAGGAAATAGAGGAAGAAAGCGCCTTCGTGGAAGGTCCTGTAGTTGAACCATCCGAAGAAGAAATTGTCCTTGAAGAATCAGCTGAACAGGGCCCTGAACAACAGGAAATACCTGCTGAAGAAGAAGTAAAGGTGGAAGAGAAGGTTCCTGAGGAGGAACCAGCCCCACAGGTGGCTGAAGCAGAGGCTGCAAGGGAAGTGGAAACGGGTGAAGTAGGTGCAGAAGAATATGAGGTAACAACATCTGAGCTGGAAAGGGCACTAAAACAAGCTGCTCCTGAAATAATAGAAAAAATAGCCTGGGAAATAATACCTCCCCTGGCTGAAAAAATCATAAGGGAAGAAATAGAAAAGCTCAAAAAGGAAATCGAAGAAAGCTGAATTCCCACCTATCTGGAGGTGATTTTAATGGAAAAGTCCTTCAACCCGAAGAGTTTTGAAGAAAAATGGTACAGGTTCTGGAAGGAAAAAGGGTACTTCCAGGCTGACCCTGCTTCAAAAAAGCCAAAATTTTCAATGGTTATACCACCCCCAAATGTTACCGGAACCCTTCATATGGGCCATGCTCTTGTATTTACCCTTTACGACATAATAGCAAGATGGAAAAGAATGCAGGGTTACGATACTCTGTGGCTTCCAGGCACAGATCACGCGGGAATAGCCACACAGGTGGTAGTTGAAAGGCAACTGGCCAGCGAGGGTCTTTCAAAGGACGAACTTGGAAGGGAAAAATTTATTGAAAGGGTGTGGGAATGGGTTGAAAAATCCAGATCAAGAATTAATCTACAGCTCGAAAAGCTTGGAGCCTCTGTAGATTGGTCAAGATATCGTTTTACACTTTCCCCTGAACTTTCCCGGGCAGTAACAAAGGCTTTTGTAACTCTTTATAAAGAGGGGTATATCTACAGAGATTATTATCTGGTTAACTGGTGCCCACGCTGTCACACTGCCCTTTCGGACCTGGAAGTTGAACACAGGGAGGTAAAGGGGAAGTTATATTACATAAAATATCCATTCAAAAATGAAAATGACGGCATTATTGTCGCAACAACACGGCCCGAAACCATGCTGGGAGACACGGCTGTGGCAGTCCATCCTGAAGATGAAAGATATAAGAATTACATAGGTAAAACCCTTATTCTTCCCATAATCGGAAGAGAAATCCCTGTTATTCCGGATGAAGCTGTTGATCCTGAATTCGGTACAGGAGCGGTAAAGGTCACCCCTGCACACGATCCTGATGACTTTCAAATCGGCAAAAGGCACGGTTTAAAGGCTGTGGTGGTTATAGATGACCTGGGAAAAATGACAGAGGAAGCCGGGGAAGAATTCAAGGGACTCGATCGTTATGAAGCAAGGAAAAAGGTAGTGGAAAGGTTAAGGGAACTTGATTTGCTTGTAAAAATAGAAGATTATGTACACTCTGTAGGCCACTGTCACCGTTGTGGAACAGTTATTGAACCCCACCTTTCATGGCAGTGGTTCGTAAAAACCGAGAATCTGGCAAAACCCGCCATAAAAGCGATAGAAGACGGCACCACCAGATTTGTGCCCGATAACTGGAAAAAGCTCTATTTCGAATGGATGTACAACATTCATGACTGGTGTATTTCAAGGCAGATATGGTGGGGACACAGAATCCCTGCCTGGTACTGCCAGGATTGTGGGGAAATAATTGTATCCGAAGAAGAGCCCAAAAGCTGCCCAAAATGCGGAAGCACCAATTTAAAACAGGATGAAGATGTACTGGATACATGGTTCAGTTCAGCTCTATGGCCCTTTTCCACCATGGGGTGGCCCGACGAAACCATGGATCTTAAAAAGTACTATCCCACAGACCTTCTGATCACGGGCTTTGACATCATATTCTTCTGGGTAGCAAGGATGATGATGATGGGGCTCCACTTTATGAAAAAGGTGCCCTTCTGGGAAGTGTTCATAAATGGACTGATCAGGGATGAGAAGGGGAAGAAAATGAGCAAGATGGCCGGAAATGTGATAGATCCCCTGGAGATGATCGACAAATACGGAGCAGATGCGTTGAGATTTACCCTTGCGGTACAAACCGTTCCTGGAATGGATGTTTCCTTCTCAGAGGCCAGAATGGCAGGGTACAAGGCCTTTGCCAACAAAATATGGAACGCATCAAGATTCGTTGTTATGAATTATAAAAACGAAACAACTAAAATAAACGAGGCAAAGCTGACTCCGTTTGATAAATGGATTCTCACCAGGGTCTCCCAGATATCCATACAAACCAACAAATCCCTATCAGAATACAAATTTTATGAGGCTGCTGAAAGGCTATATCATTTTGTATGGCATGAATTCTGCGACTGGTATATTGAAATTTCAAAGCTTGAATTGAAAAGGAACAGAGAAACCACTATTGCGGTCCTGATAAACGTTCTTGATCGAATATTAAGACTGCTACATCCCTTTATGCCCTTTATTACAGAGGAAATATGGCAAAAGCTGCCCCATGACGGGGACTCCATAACAG
>JAMOUL010000226.1 GCA_027062035.1 Candidatus Aminicenantota bacterium
CGGTGAAGAGCTGACATTTTCGTCTTTGCCTATATCTGTGGCCACTAAATTTTCCAAGCCCAGTTTTTCCATATTTGCTGGTGGACTTTTTGAACCGTACAGTTTTTCGGAGGACTTCGCCCTGGTAATCAATCCCGAGATTTCCTACAATGTTTCAAGTCATAGCTGGGATATTTCGCAGGGTACTTATCTTGAGGGCAAGGTTGACGGGAAAATCTACTTTATAGAGGCCAAGCTTGGATTGCTTTTCATGTACGAAGGCAACGATAACTTCGAGCCGTACGTTGGGTTTTATCTTGATTATTTCAGAGGTACGGTTAAATTTACTGAGACTTTTAGCGATCTTACCGGAGAACAGGAGGATACCTTAAAGCCAAAATTGCCTGTAATGCTCCTGGTAGGTGCCAATTTCTATTACGGGGAGAATTTGAGTGCCGGAGTTTCAGCAGGATTGGTAAATGGCCTCACGTTCTCGGGACATTTAGGCTTCACTTTTTAAGGAGGTTAAGGAATGAAGAAAATAATATTTGTACTGGTTATTTCCATGGTTTTTATCGGGTGGTCTTACTGGAAGGGCGATCCCGATAACATAAATTTAAATCCGGGAATTTCCGGTGAGTCTGATAGAATTCTGGTCAAGTTTTATCCAGGGACAAAGGATAAGGATGAAATTATTAAAAGTCATGGTCTTGTAAAAATCGGGGATGTGCTGAAGGGTAAGTGGAGTGTAATAAAGGTCCCAAAATGGAAGAAAGCTTCCCGGGTGCTTAATGAACTTCTTCAGGATAGAAGGGTAGTGTGGGCAGAGATAGATCAGAAGGCATGGATAGTTGGAGAGGTGGTTCCAAATGATACCCTCTTCGGGCAACAGTGGTATTTGAAAAATAGAGGTACCATAACAGGATCTGTTGAAGGTGCAGATGTAAAGGCCACATATGGATGGGACTATACAAAGGGAGATGAGAATCTGACCATTGCTGTTGTGGATACCGGGGTTGACTATACTCATCCTGATCTTGAGAATAAGGTCATAAAGGGATACGACTTTGTAAATACCGATTCAGACCCCATGGATGACCATGGACATGGTACCATGGTGGCAGGTATAGCAGGAGCCCAATCAAATAATGGTGAAGGAATAGCGGGGGTCTGCTGGAATTGCAAGATCCTGGCTATTAAGGTTCTGGATTCCGGTGGAATGGGGTATTACTCATGGATTGCGGACGGAATAGAATATGCTGTTGATCAGGGCGCCAAGGTTATAAATATTTCAGCCGGTGGCACAGGTCCAGGAATAGTTCTTGAGGATGCCCTTGATTATGCCTGGAGAAATAATGTGGTTGTGGTAGCTGCAGCTGGAAACGAAAGCAGACAGCTTCTCTATCCCGCCGCTTATTCTCCCAAGTGTATTTCTGTGGGAGCTACTGACTATGCCGATGAGAGAGCTCATTTTTCAAACTTTGGCCCCAACCTTGATATTTCAGCACCCGGTGTGGAAATAGTTTCTACCTTTCCTGGTGGAACTTATGCAGTTGGAAACGGAACATCCTTTGCAACACCTATAGTTAGTGGGGCAGCGGCTTTGCTTTTGTCCCTTAAACCCAACCTTACTCCAGACCAGGTTCGCAAAACCCTGCTGTTTACAAGTGATGATGTAAATTCCACTTCTCTGCCAGGTTTTGATTATTATCTGGGATATGGCAGGCTCAACCTCCAGACATTATTCTCACCAATCCATCTGGAGTAGAGAATTTAAACTTATATCTCCCTTTTCTCCTACGGGAGACCAGCCCCAGGCCATAGAAAAGATAGTGAACTATTTTCGGAAGGGGCGCAGGTATGTGGTATTGCTGGGGGTTACAGGCTCTGGAAAGACTTTTACCATGGCCAACGTAATCCAGCGTCTGGGGAGACCGGTACTGATTATATCCCACAACAAAACTCTTGCAGCACAGCTTTATCAGGAGTTTAAACGATTTTTCCCTCAAAATGCGGTGGAGTATTTCGTAAGCTATTACGATTATTA
>JAMOUL010000227.1 GCA_027062035.1 Candidatus Aminicenantota bacterium
GAAATCGTCCATATCGGAAGCGTTCGTTCCGGAAAGCACGGGTGTGTTCGGAAAGGTTTTCTTTATGATTTCATAGCTAAATTTTTTACAGTAATAACAGCGATATTGGTCATTTCTTGAGAATTCTTGGTGATACAATTTTTCCCTGCCATTTATTAATATATGTTCCACCCTCAGAGAAGGGGCATAGTTTCTGGCAAATTCCATGTCCCATGGAGGAAGAAGCGGAGAAACTATTGTGACTGCTTTGACAGCCTCCGGAGAAAGAGCATCTACTGAGAGCCTGAGGAGCAGGGTAGAGTCTACCCCGCCTGAGTATGCTACAGCCACTTTATAGAGGGTCCTTATATATTCCTTCAGGTTCTTTATCCTCAGATCCTCCATTTTTCAATTTCTCCTTTATCCATGGCTCTGGCTTCCATGACAGTGTTTCCGGCCTTTACCCTTCCGCTTCCTGCGGCATCGCTGTAAGTTAGAAGTATTGACACTGCAAATAAAAGATCTTCAGCGCTGCCCCTGAAAAGACCTATGGGGGATGGAACCTCCAGGGCCTCCATTACAAGCCAGTTTTTCTGGTTTTCTACAAGGAATTTGTTTTCTGCCTCGTCCCTTCCAAGTATGAGTTTTGCCCCATGGGGAAGTCTGAAATGACGACCAATTCTGAGAAGGTTTATGTTTTCAGTGTTGAACTCTCCGTAGTTTATAAGGTCCCTTAATTTTCTTGCGTAAAGAGGTTCGGTTAAAAGGCAACCACCGGCTGGAGGAGAGTAGTCCTTGAGTGAGAATTTTTCGGCCAGGGAAAGCTGGATTTTTCTCCCCCTTCCCTTTATGGCAAATAGTTTTTTTCTGTCCACCCAGCCTTCCTCTTCAGGCCTGGATGGTGGAAGAAGACCTGCAGAAAGAGGGCGAAGCACGAGACCTTCAAGTCCGGCTTCCCTTTCTATAAGCTTTATAGTTTCAGGTCTCTGTGACATTGGCCTCTGACCGACTACCTCTCCGGTGACTACAAAGGAAGCCCCTTCCTTCACCATGAGTTCCTTTGCAATTTTAAGGAAAAAAATATGGCAGTCTATGCACGGATTCAGAGCCTTACCGTAACCAAACACGGGATGAAGAATCATATTCAAGTAATCCTCTCCCGTTTCCACCACATGAAGAGGAATTCCCAGGTTTTCGCTTATTTTTACAGCTGGTTCCCGTTTCAAAAAGGGTGTCTTTGCAAAAAGCCCTATTACCTGGATGCCCTGTTCTAAAACGATCTTTGCAGCAAGGGCAGAATCAAGTCCACCGGATATAAGGGCTATGGCCTTCACTTCTTTCCTCCACCGCACACAGAACAGTTAGGATTAAATGTGGTACTGAATAAGGAAACCTCCCAGTTGAGAAGATTAAGCATCAGCATTTTTCCCGCGAGTATCCGACCTTTTTTTGTCAGAAATTTGATGGCTTCTGAGGCCTCTGCAACTCCCAGAATACCTGCCGTTGTACCTATTACAGGAAATTCGCCTTTTCCGGGAGGAACACCAGCGTAAATACAGGAGAGGCAGGGGGTTTCTCCTGGAATTATCACTGTAAGTCTTCCTTCGAAGGCTTCAACTGCAGCATGAATCAGGGGAATGTTTTTTTCCACGCAGAATTTGTTGAGCAAAAACCTTGTTTCCATATTGTCCAGACAGTCTATAGCTATGTCTGCCTCCGGAAGCAGGGATAGAGTCTCCTCTGTTATGCGCATGTACTTTTCATTTACCTTTATTTCCGGATTGAGTTCATAGATTTTTTCCAGCGCAGAAAACACCTTGGGTTTTCCAATATCGGTTGTAAAATGAAGAACCTGTCTGTTAAGATTTGATTCTTCCACGTTATCAGCATCGACTATTGTTATCTCTCCTGCGCCAGCTGCAGCCAGATATAACAGTGCTGCACTGCCGAGGCCGCCTGTACCTGCTATTAACACATGGGACGAAGATAGAAGGTCCTGATTTACAAGTTCTCTCTGTCTTTTATATCTCATTTATGACCATC
>JAMOUL010000228.1 GCA_027062035.1 Candidatus Aminicenantota bacterium
ATATGAACGTGTATGTCGTACTGGGCAAACCTGGAAATATCCACTGAAAGGGACGAAAGCTTTGTCTTAACGTAGGTAAACGCTATCTGTGCGGATTCCTTCATTATTTCCCCAAGTCTTCCTGTAAGGATGAGCTCCCCCTTTCCCTTACTCAGTGCTGTTTCAATAATCAGGATATCACCGCCGTATTCCGTCCATGCAAGTCCGGTAGCTGAACCAACCTCCTTTTTATTTGTTACAGACATCCGGTGATACTTTTCGGGTCCCAGATATTCCTTTACCTTTGCCGCGTCAAGGACCTCCTTGTAGTTCTTTCCCTCTTCCAGAACCTTCCGTGCCACCTTCCTGCAAAGGTTCCCGATCTCCCTCTCCAGTTCTCTTACACCCGCCTCTCTGGTGTAATTTCTGATGATGTAATATATAGCCTCCCTGGTAAAGACAATGTTTTTATCCTTAATCCCATGGGCCTTTATCTGTTTTGGAACGAGATAGTCCCTGGCTATATGATATTTCTCTATTTCAGTATATCCAGGGATCTCTATAACCTCCATCCTGTCGAGAAGTGGACGGGGTATGCCCTCCATGTAATTGGCTGTGGTTATGAACATAACCTCTGAAAGGTCAAATTCAACATCAAGGTAATGGTCGGTAAAGGTGGAATTATGATCCGGATCAAGGACCTCCATCAGGGCAGCCGCAGGGTCTCCTCTGAAATCAGCACTCATCTTGTCTATTTCGTCCAGGAGAAAGACAGGATTCTTAACCCCTGCCTTCCTCAGTCCCTGTATTATTCTTCCGGGATATGCTCCCACATAGGTTCTCCTGTGTCCCCTTATTTCCGCTTCATCCCGGACTCCGCCAAGGGATACCCTGACAAATTTTCTTCCTGTGGCCCTTGCTATTGACTTCGCTATGGAGCTTTTACCCACCCCCGGTGGTCCTACAAGACAGAGGATGGCTCCTTTGGGTTTTTTAACCAGGGAACGTATGGCAAGATACTCTATTATCCTCTGTTTTGGTTTCTGAAGACCATAATGGTCTTCATCAAGAACCTTCCAGGCCTTCTTTATGTTTCTGTTCTCCCTGGATTTCTTCTTCCAGGGCATCGCAACCAGCCACTCTATATAATTCCTTGTAACTGCAAGCTCTGCGCTCATGGGAGGCATGTGTTCAAATTTCTCTACCTCCCTCAGGGCCTTTTCTTTTACATCTTCCGGCATGTCAGAAATGGAAATTTTGTACTTGAGTTCTTCCACCTCATTGCCAGGTTCCGGAGGAGGAGGCTGTGCCCGTCTGCCCTTTCTTCTTCCTCTACCCAGTTCCCTTTCCAGAAGGTAGGAAAGGTAATTGAGGCGCTCAACCGGATTTATGATCTCAAGGAGGTTCTGTTTTTCCAGGACGGGGATTTTGAGGTATGCAGCTACAAAATCCGCAAACTTTCCGGGTTCCATTATCCTGAAGGAAGGAATAACAAGACCCTTCCTCTCCTGAACCACAGATGTATAATTTTCAAACAGATCCCTTACCTTCGTAAGCAGATTGGAGATCTCCTTGGGATTTATGGATGGTTCAGGCATTCTCTTTATTCCCACAAGAAAATAGGGTTCTGTAAAGACAAATTCAACTATCCTCGCCCTTACCACACCTTCGACCACAACCTTTATGTTTTTCCCGGGGGTGGATAGGCTCTGTTTTATCTCGACAAGAGTTCCTGTGGTAAAAATGTCAGCCGTTGTCGGTTCATCTATCTGCTCATCCCTCTGGGCAGAAAGGAATATGTAACCGTCGGAGTCCAGAGCCTTTTTTAACGCCCGCAGGGACTTTTCCCTTCCCACCACAAAGGGAAAGCCAACTCCCGGGAATGCCACAAGTTCCCTGAGGGGAATTAATGGAATATATTCTACATCTACCCTCATACCGCCCTTTTTAATTTGTTGAAGAGGTATTGTCCCCTTTCCACATCCTCTTTGTCTATCACAATTTTTCCGCTTACCTCTCTGGAAGGAGCATAAAACATAATATCTTCCATAAGCTCTTCCATTATTGCCTTAAGTCCTCTGGCCCCGAGCTTTCTTTTATATGCCAGAGAAGCTATCGCTCTTAAAGCTCCCTCTGTAAATTCTAACTCAACTCCGTCAAGTTCAAGAAGTTTCTTGTACTGTTTAACAAGGGAATTCCTGGGTTCCATAAGTATCTTTACGAGGTCTTCTTCCTTGAGTTCGTGAAGAACCCCTACCACAGGAAATCTTCCCACAAGCTCGGGTATCAACCCGTATTTTATAAGATCGTCGGGCAACACATCCTTCATTATGTCATATTTTTCCCTTTTTGAAGGCATCGGCCCGGTATGAAATCCAACGGTTCTCTTTCCTGCCCTCCTGGCTATTATGTCTTCCAGACCCACAAAGGCACCTCCGGCAATAAAGAGGATGTCCTTTGTATTCATCTTTATAAATTCCTGGTGGGGGTGTTTCCTTCCGCCCTGGGGTGGTACATTGGCAACTGTTCCCTCCACAATCTTCAAAAGTGCCTGTTGAACTCCCTCACCCGAAACATCCCTGGTTATGGAAGGATTTTCGGATTTACGGGTTATCTTGTCTATTTCATCTATATACACAATTCCCTTCTCTGCAAGCTCAAGATCCCCATCGGCTGCTTCGTAAAGCCGCAGAAGAATGTTTTCCACGTCTTCTCCAACATATCCTGCCTCGGTAACAGTAGTAGCGTCTGCAATGGCAAAGGGTACCGACAGAATTTTAGCAAGGGTTTCTGCAATCAACGTTTTCCCCGTACCTGTAGGTCCTATCAACAATATATTTGTCTTCTGAAGCTCAACATCATCTATAGCCTTGCCATACAGAACTCTTTTATAGTGATTGTAAACTGCCACAGCGATCTTTTTCTTGGCCTCCTCCTGCCCTATAACGTATTTGTCCAGTTCCTTCTTTATCTCCTCTGGCTTGAGCAGCTTTATTAACTTTTTCTCGGTCTTCTTCGGCCTGGTTACAAAGAATCTTGTATATATCTCTTCAACGCAGTAGGAACATATACTTCCACCCGGACCTGTAAATAGTGCAGGAGCCTCTCCTTCAGCTCTTCCGCAGATTATGCATGTTTTTTTACTCATTTTCTCTTGTCTATTATT
This sequence comes from Candidatus Aminicenantota bacterium, assembly GCA_027062035.1. Classification (GTDB taxonomy): domain Bacteria; phylum Acidobacteriota; class Aminicenantia; order S016-38; family S016-38; genus S016-38. Next base: position 3,146 of record JAMOUL010000228.1, read on the forward strand.
TTATCTATTATTCCATATTCAAGGGCTTCCTCCGGACTCATGAAGTAATCCCTTTCTGTATCCTTCTCCAGCTTCTCACGGGGCTGCCCTGTGTGCTTGTGAAGAATGTCTATAAGCTTTTCCTTCAATCTTATTATCTCCTCAGCCCAGATTTTAACATCCGGAGCATGTCCCTGATAACCACCCATGGGCTGATGGAGCATTATCCTGGAATTCGGGAGGGAAAATCTCTTCCCCTTAGCCCCGGCCGCAAGGAGAACCGCAGCCATCGAAGCTGCCTGTCCTATACATATGGTTACCACATCCGGCTTTATAAACTGCATGGTGTCATATATGGCAAGCCCTGCTGTGATTTCACCACCTGGACTGTTTATATAAAGGTAAATGTCCTTTTCCGGGTCCTGTGCTTCGAGAAAGAGAAGCTGGGCTACTACAATATTGGCAGTAGTTTCATCAATAGGAAATCCCAGAAGAATAATATTATCCTTAAGCAATCTGGAATAAATATCGTAGACCCTCTCTCCTCTTCCAGTCTGTTCTATAACATAAGGTATGGGTATATAACTCATTTTTTCTCTTTTTTCCTGGATTTTTCCTCCTCCTTCTCCTTTATTATAGCATTTTCTACAACCATATTCAGGGTCTTTCTTATTAAAAGGTTCTCCCGAAGCTCTTCCTCGCCTGTACCATCCCTTTCCAGCTGAACCCTCATCTCCTTCTGCGTGATCCCTCTGGACTGCGCCATCCTCTTTATTTCCTCTTTGATCTCATTTTTATCTACGTTTAATCCCTCTTTTTCAGCTATCTTCAGGAGAGCGAGTCTTTCCTTCACTCTCTTTTCTGCATCCTTCTTCAACTGTTTTGAAATTTCCTCCCATTTTTCTCTGCTAACCCTCTGCCCCTTTCTGGTAAATTCCCAGAGGACAGCAGATGCCAGATTTCTATAAGCCTCTTCCACCAAAACCTCTGGAGCTGGAACTTCATTTTTCTCCAGTATAAGGTCCAATGCCTTCGACCTTATACTTTCTTCCCTTCTCTTCTCCAGTTCCTGACGGGCAATGTTTCTAAGGTGTTCCTTTAATTTTTCCAGATTTTCAAAGCCAAGGTTCTTAGCGAAGTCATCATCCACTTCAGGAATCTTGACCTCCCTGACTTCGATTATCTCAACTTCATGGATAAATTTTTTACCGGCCAATCTCCTGGAAGGAAAATCCTCCGGATATGTATCCTCATAAGAGAATTTCTCCCCTGGCTTCCTTCCAAGCACACGCCTTTCAAGGTCTCCCTCCTCTGAAGCAACTATAAGAAATTTTTCTTCAGGAAGCCTTCTTTTTGTTTCCGGGTCCACAAGCTGTATCCTGATAAGAACCTGATCTCCTGGCTTTACCTCCCTATCCACTTTTTGAGACAGAGCGTTCTGGTGGCGTAGGTCTTCTATGGTCTTTTCAACGATCTCGTCTTCTGTAAGTTTTTCTTTCAAAATTTCTATCTTCATGTTCTTGTAGTTATCAATATCAAATTCCGGAATTTCTTCATATTCTGCTACGAGCTTTACTCCCTTATCCTTATCAAACTTCCAGTCTACAAGCACAGGGGTTCTCACAGGTTTTGCCTTCCTGTCGATCTCCTCCCGAAGCTTTGGCAATAAATGTTTATCCAGAAGGTGTTCAATAATATCCTCTTTATACAATTTCTCTATCATACCAATGGGAGCCTTGCCGGCTCTAAACCCCGGCACTCTCGCTGTTCTCGCATAAATCCTCAGTATCCTGTTATAGTCATCCAGGAACTCCTCCGGGGCGAGCTCCAGTGTGAACCTTCTTTTTGTCGCAGAAATCTCCTCTATATTGACCTGCATGATTTCCTCCAGAATGCGAAAGGGGGGACTCGAACCCCCACGGGTTTCCCCACTGGATCCTAAGTCCAGCGCGTCTGCCAATTCCGCCACTTTCGCAGGGAATATATTTTGCCATATAAGGGGCTAAAAGTCAACCTGAGCCAGTTTGTAGGCTTAAAAGGTCACAAGTTCCCTTATTTTATTCAACCTGCGTTCCACATCTTCCCGGCTTATTTCCTTCAATCTATCCACAGAGAAACTTTCCACTGAAAATGAAGAAACAGCCACCCCGATAGCAAGTGCACGGCGCCATCCGGTTCCGGAAGCAAGGGACCCGAGGAATCCACCTGCAAAACTATCCCCGGCCCCTGTTGGATCAATAACTTCAGCCACCGGGTAAGCAGGGATGGCCACCACCTCATTCTCTCTACACATAATGGCTCCACCCTCCCCTCTTTTTACCACCACTGTTCTGGGTCCCATTTTCAGCAACTTCAGACAGGAAGGATAACTTCCCGTTTCACCCGAAAGCATTTCCGCTTCCTGTCGATTGATAAACAAAACATCTATGGAAGGCAGGATCTCCTCAAGTTCCTTTCTGTGGCTTTGAATCCAGTGGTTCATTGTGTCCATTGCCACAATTTCGTAGTCTATTTTTTCGAGCAGGGCCCTCTGCAGGGAAGGCGCAAGGTTCCCAAGGTAAAGAATTCTGGTTTTCCTGTAGGATTCGGGCGGCTCAGGGTTAAACTCCCCGAAAAGTCCGAGTTCTGTTTTCAATGTATCCGGGTCCTCCTTGCCCTTTCTATAAACACCTGCCCATCGAAATGATTTACCATCCTTTATTTCAACCCCCTCCAGACAACATCCTCTCCTCTCAAGGTCCTTCAAAACTTCAAGGGGAAAATCCTTTCCCACAACCCCCACGAGGGCAACATCGGAAAACAGGGAGGCTGCATAGGAAAAATATGTAAGGGACCCCCCCACAGCTCCTTCCCTCTTCCCATAAGGGGTTTCCACGTCGTCTATCGCTATAGAACCTATTGCTACGATATTTCTCACAGATATCTCCCTATTATCAGTTTTAATCTCTCCTTAGCTTCCTCTGGAATTCTGTCCCTGGCAGTAATAATTGCATTTTCCAGGGCATTGGCACACCCGCAGTCCTTCCTCTCCACAGGAATATACCGCAGTGCCCTTTTTATAACCTTTTTAGCGGCCTCTATGTTTTTATTCAGGTTCTCCACCACCAGTTCAACACTCACCTCCTCTTCCTCCTCATGCCAGCAATCATAATCAGTTACCATAGCAAGTGTCACATAGCAAATCTCCGCCTCACGGGCGAGCTTAGCCTCTGTTGCATTTGTCATTCCGATAACATCAAATTCCATTTTTCTGAAGAATTCGCTCTCAGCCCTTGTGGAAAACTGAGGACCCTCTATGCACACATATGTCCCGCCTTTCTTTACATCCACAGATTCTTCCCTGGCTGCTTTAAAAATGGCATCCTTCATGACAGGGCAAATGGGTTCGGAAAAGGAAACGTGTGCAGCAATCCCATTCCCGAAAAAAGTTGATTCCCTCTTTTTTGTGAAATCAAAGAAATAGTCAGGAAGTACCATGTCCAGGGGTTTTATTTCCTCCTTGAGGGAACCCACAGCTGAAACAGATATAATTCTCTCCACCCCCAGGGTCTTCATAGCATAAATATTGGCTCTGAATGGCACTTCAGAAGGTAAATATTTGTGCCCCCTTCCGTGCCTCGCCAGAAAAGCAAGGCGTCTGCCCTCCAGGGTTCCAAGTATTATGGAATCTGAGGGAGAACCAAATGGAGTATCTATTCTCACCTCCTCAATATCTTCCAGCCCATCCATTTGATAAAAACCGGATCCGCCTATGATACCAATTTCTGCCTTTCTCATTATTCTAAACCTCCTACCAGAATTTGATTTCAAAACTATAGGTATTCAGGGTGGGTTCTACCTCATAAATTTCAATGTCATCCACCCTCGAAAGGGAAGGTCCCTTCCACAATTCCTTTTCAAACTCATCGAGCACCAGAGGGTCCCCCTGGGCAAAAACTTCAACTCTCCCATCGGGCAGGTTTTTTACCCATCCAGCGATACCATAGAAATCGGCTTTTCTTTTTACGAAATACCTGAAGCCAACCCCCTGAACTCTTCCTGATATGTAATACTTTCTGGCTATCATAATAAAGTCGGGGCGAGTGGATTCGAACCACCGGCCTCCTGCTCCCGAAGCAGGCGCTCTAACCAGGCTGAGCCACGCCCCGCTTTATTTATTTTACAGCAAACTTCAAGACTATAAAACCCCCCACAAGCAAAACTCCAAACGCAAGGGCCAGCCAGTTAAAATATCTGTCTATAAATTCCCTTGCCCTTTCACCAAAAATATACAGGAGTGTTGATACGAGGAAAAACCTTGCGCTTCTACTTACAAAGGAAGCCAGTAGAAAAATCACAAAATTTATCCTGCAGGCCCCAGCAGCAATGGTAAACAATTTGTAGGGAATAGGGGTAAACCCGGCAATACCGACTGCCAGAGCATTGTACTGGTTGTAAAGGGCGCTCACATGTTGATATTTTTCCACCAGACCATATGCCTTTAATATTGGCATTCCCACAGAATCCAGCAGAATATAACCTATCAGGTATCCAAAGGCACCACCCACAACCGAACCTATAGAGGAAATGGTGGCATACCTGAAGGCCCTCTTTGGCCTGGAGAGGGAAAGAGCTATAAGAAGAGCGTCCGGGGGCACCGGGAAAAAACTACTTTCTGCAAAGGCATTTATAAAAAGAGCAGGCTCCCCATAAGGGGTGTCTGCCCAGCTCAATACCCAGTTATATAGTTTTTTAAGCCAGCCCATCTAAGATATTCCTCAACGCTTTCATTGTCTGGTAACAGGTCATATCAGAATGAATTGGGGTTATAGAAA
>JAMOUL010000229.1 GCA_027062035.1 Candidatus Aminicenantota bacterium
AAAGACCGGGATTTATAAATATGTCCGACATCCCGCCTATTCAGGGGATATTCTTTCCTTTTTCGGTCTCGGGCTGGCGTTTTCCAGCTGGCTTGCATTTCTGGTGATCTTTATCCCGGTTCTTTTATCATTTTTGTACAGGATTAAGATTGAAGAGGAAATTTTAATCAAAAAATTTGGAAAGGAATATATAACTTATATGCAATCTACTAAACGACTTATACCGTGGATTGTTTAAATTTAATTTTAAGAAGGAGGAATGATGGGAAAAAAGAAGTCCTGGAAGGAAAAACTCCAGGAAAACAAGGGGCTTCCGAAGATAGTAACACTTGAAGGCAGGATGAAGGAAAAATGGGGAGAGGGAACCATGGTTGTGCCTTCTCCTATGGATGTGAAGGAAATTATGGACAGTATACCAGCAGGAAAATTGATAACCGTAGCCGAAATACGTTCTGCGCTTGCAAGGAAATTTGGAGCCACGATAGCATGTCCTTTAACAACAGGGATTTTTACCTGGATAGTGGCCAACGCAGCAGAAGAAGAGCGGATGGAAGGAAAGAAGGATATTACTCCTTACTGGCGTACCCTTAAGTCAGGAGGAGTTCTAAATGATAAGTATCCTGGAGGAGCCGGGGCCCATAAAAAGCTTCTCGAGGAGGAAGGTTTCAGGGTTGTAGAAAAGGGCAAAAAATATGTAGTTATGAACTACAAAAAATACCTTGCGGAGATATAATCATGGCATTGATGGTACTTTTAAAAGGTTTACTTTTAAGCCTTGTAATAGCTGTTCCGGTCTATTATCTGGCTTCTAAGGGCGTAAGGGCAAGATTTTTTCTCCTGGGGGCTCTGGCCTGGGTCGTTGCAATTATTGCCAAGGTTGTGGCGGTAATTCCTGCCGGGAGTTTTGCGCAATTTATAAAAAAGCACGGAATAATGCCGGAGATAGGCCTTTCTCTCTATTCCGGCCTGTTAACAGGGGTTTTCGAATGTGGATTTGTGCTTTTATTTGTTCTGTACATAAAGTCCCTTAATAATGGAAAATGGAATGATTTACTGGGTTTTGGCGTGGGCTTTGCAGCTCCTGAATCGATTATTCCAGGCGTTGCTTTTCTGATCTTTGGAGCAGTACTTTTAATGTCTCCAGAGGTAGTAAATCAAATTTCCCCGGAAGTCCGTGACCTTGCTATTCCTGCGGCTAATTTGAAGGGGTTTTTAATGGTTGTGGCTTCTATGGTGGAACGGGCAGGAGCGATAGTGCTTCATACTTTTACAGTGCTTCTGATTTTTCTTGCGGTGAGAAAACGTGAATGGAAATGGTTCTGGATTGCTTTTGTGTATAAATTCGCTGTGGATGCAACCAGTTCCAATCTGAAATTCGCCTTTGGTGATGCAGTTTTTACATCAGCGGGAACCCTATGGCTTGTTGAAGTTATAATGCTTGTATTTGATATCCTGGCTCTGTTCGGTATATTATATTTAAAGAAGCATAAATGGGAGGAAAATAATGAAAAGGGTTCTTAGCTTCCTTTTTCTGGCAGCTTTTATTGTATCCGGGGAAGTAAAATTTCCTCTGGTTTATAACAACAAACCCATTGTTTTCCATCCAAAGGGAATCCACGTATGGAACGGGAGGATTTATGTCTCAGATCGCAGACATTACAATATAAAGGTCTTCTCCAATACAGGTAAATTCCTGTTTAAATTTGGGGACAAAGGGGAGGGTCCGGGGCTCTTTAAACGCTGGTTTGGAGTTTTTACGGTTTCTCCCGATGGACTGGTATTGCAGGGGGATTACTGGGGCGGAAACAGATTTTTGAACGTTTTTGATGGCAATGGGAAGTTCCTGCATACCCTGCCCATTAAGCTGAACACACCCTTTGGGGTGGAGGATATTCATGCTGGAAACAATGGACGAATAGTGCTCGGGCTATCCTATGGTTTTCATACAAACAAAAGGGAAGGAATCGTTTTTATAGGGTCCTATTATGAATTCTTCATAATGAAAAAG
>JAMOUL010000230.1 GCA_027062035.1 Candidatus Aminicenantota bacterium
CCGATATTAAAAGGGAGAAAGCGTCAAAAAACTTCTCAGGGCGTTTCTATGTAAAGGACGTTGTGGTAAAGAGGGGACAGAGCGGTCCCTTCATAAGTTTTACCATAATGGACAGAACCGGGGTTGTCTCAGCCAGTTTTTTTGGCGGTAAAATTAATGAGACCGATGTCTCAAGGGACGAAATAGGTGAAGACACCCTTTCTGAAGGTATATACGACATTGTGCTCAGGACCCAGGAAAGCCGGTCCAATGTGATAGTAGAAAGCCTGAAAAGTGCAGAGGGAAATCCCGGTGATTTCATTATAGTCCCAAGGGCAGTTTATCCCGGTGTGGAAAATGTGAGGGAGAAAATAGATAAACTTGCCCCTGAGTATCTTAAAACCCCTGAAGCGAGGAAACTTTATGGGCTTTTCTGGAAGGAATATGGCCGGGAATTTGTAAAGGCCAGAGGTGGGGTAAGGAGACATCATTCCCATGATGGGGGATTGTTATTGCATACTTATATGACAATTAGAATAGCACTGTTTCTGGGGGAAATGTATAACCTTGACCTCGAAGTATTATTCCTCGCAGCACTTCTTCACGATATAGGAAAAATAGATGAGATCGGAGAGGACAAATTCACCAGGGAGGGAGATCTTCTGGGGCACACCGTTCTCTCCATAATAAAAGTGGAGCAGCTTTGCAGAGATGCGGGTTACAGCGGGAAGAAGAAATCTAACCTTCTGCACTGCATAGCATCGCATCACGGTGAACTTGAGTTTGGAGCACCTGTTTCCCCGAAGACGCTGGAGGCCTTTGTCCTTCACATAGCCGATCTTACCGATTCGAAAATATACCAGTACTTTGAGGCAATAAAGGGAATCGGAGAAGGGGAGGAAAGTTCAGAATACTACCGCGATCTTGCCAGGAAAATTTACCTTCTTGATGAAGATTAATTCGGTTTTGCGTTTTTACTCAGTAGGTATCAACTCCTGCAATCATCTTTGATTTGGGATATACGATTTTGAACCTGAGGGTTATGGTCTTTGTAGTACCTGGTGCTATTGTGAGCTTCCATGTAGCTATCCTGTCTTTATCCACAGTATCAGGTTTGGGAACAATTGTATCCCTTATTTCTATTTCTTCATCGACAGCGTAGGGTAGAGGTAATTTAACCGTAATTTCTCTTGTTTTATTACCACCGTTGGTTATTTTTACCTTTCGCTCTATTACAATGCCGTTCTTCCTTATACCTTCGTTTCTTTCCACCACGGCTCTGGTGTATTTTACCTTAAAGGATGGGTCGTTTCCGAGCAGCAGCTTCATTTTAGCCTTTTCAGGTGTTTCCTTCAGTGTTGCTTTACGGGTAAACACTCCGTTTACAAAGAAAAGGGCCTCTGCTGGAACGAGATGGAATCCAGTGGTATTTTTTGTTTCTGCCACCACGAAGATGTTGTTGGATATGGCAGGGAAGAGCTGCCATGTTATTGTGGATTTAAGATCCCTTGCAAACAGTTTGAATCTGTTTTTACCAAAGGAGAGTTTTCGTGCCCCAAGGTAAACCATCCTGTAAAATCCCCTTGTAACTGCCATAGCTTCTTCCTTATCGGCTGCGCCTTTTTTCATGGCAGCCATTACAGGCATGGGAGCAATAGCCTCTGTGAGCTTTTTATATCTATAAGTTCTGGGTTTATAAATGGAGATGCTCCATCTGTTTTGAGATGGAAGGGATGAGTAATAGGATGGTTTCCTGGGAACAAGGTAGATCCTGGATAAAGCATCAAAGGGCAGGTCAGAGTTGAGTACCACAAAGGATTTTATGTTTAGCGTTTCAGCATTCAGATCGCTGTTGAAGATATAATGGACCTTCCATCTAAGTGCGTTGGTATTGAATTCCATGAGGAATTTTTCTCCGGGCGTACCCTTTATTTTTACGTATGCTGCTTTTCCTATCCTGTTCTTTATATTGTTCCATTCGGCTTCAGCTTCCTTTAGTTTTTTTTCCAGTTTTTCT
>JAMOUL010000231.1 GCA_027062035.1 Candidatus Aminicenantota bacterium
TGCGAACCGTGCATATATGAGGTACGACGACGCAGTAAAGGATATACAAAAGGTACAGAGAGCCTTTGAAAGGGAATTCTTCTCCATGCAGCCTGCAGTGGAAAAAGCAGCCATTGAACTTTATAATAATGACCCTGCCCTTGCGATAAAATTCCTTACGGAATACGGTATTATGTCCGGCAACAGGGTTCTCGACCGCTGGATAAAACTGTGGGAAGAACTGGTTACAAAGTACAACGATGGATACGTAAGGGGTAAAAGAGGGTGGCCAGAACCTGCAGGGTATCCGGAGGAATGGCTGAGAAGAGTAATAAAGGAAAATCCGGAAAAATATCTTATAAAAAAGCATAAAAAATAAATACTCCTTTTCTCTAAAATATCACGAAAACAGGGCCATTGCCTTCATAAAGGCTATGGCCCTTAAAATTTGACTTTTGTAAGGTTATAAGATAGTATATTTATGGAGTTTTTATGGTATTTTTTTATTTTTACTTGTATGATGGGATTGAAACTTTATCAGATTTCGTGAAATCCCCTGATAAAAATTATATAAATCACATAAAATAAGGAGGATATAATGGCCAAAGCTAAAATTGGAGATAAGGTAAAGGTTCATTATAAAGGAACGCTGGATGATGGAACCGTTTTTGATTCATCTCTTGAAGGGGAACCCCTTGAGTTTACCATTGGAAGCGGAGAAATCATTCCTGGCTTTGAAGACGAAATAATCGGAATGGAAGAGGGAGAGAAGAAGACCTTCACCATTCCTTCAGATAAAGCCTATGGTCCCCACAGGAAGGAACTGATGCTAACGGTAGGAAAGGACGAATTTCCTCCGGACATTAATCCCACTGTGGGTCAACAGCTTCAGCTTCGACAGCCAGATGGGCAGGTTTTTTACGTGGTTGTAACAGAGGTAGGCGAAAATACTGTCACCCTTGACGCCAACCATCCCTTAGCCGGTAAAGACCTCACCTTTGAAGTAGAACTTGTAGAAATCTCAGCTGACAATAAATAAAAGGCTATCGCCAGAGGGGAGTGCTTTCTCCCCTCTGACATATCTTTAATGCTCATTATAAAATATTAATCGTTATTTTACTTTTTTCTGAATACCGTTTGCTTCAGGAAAAAATTGATGTTAGAGTATCCTTAACCTTATCAAATCAGGAGGTGGGCAAATGAAAAAAATTCTTTTTTTAGGGCTTCTTCTGTTTCTGGTGTTTCCTCTGATATCTGCGATTAATCAGTTTTCAGGAACATGGATTAACACCGATAGAAACACATCCGGAATCACAAAGATAAGCATAAGGATCAGCGGCACAAACGTTTACGTTCACGCCTGGGGGAAATGTCACCCCAGAGATTGCGACTGGGGAGAAGTCCCTGCGTATGCATTTTCCCAGAGTCCTTCCTCCAGTGTAAGAGACCACGCACTGGCAGTTATAGCGGTATTCCGCAATTCCTACTCAAAGACCTTCTTCATTCTTAAGCCGGTAAGCAACAGACTCAAGGCTGAAGTATATACACACTATACAGGAAACGGCCGAAACGACTTCAAAAAAACATATTACTTCAAAAAGGGTTTATCCCTCATTCATCCGGGTCAGATGATGATAGTATTAACAAAGGCACCGAAACAGCTTTCACCCGCAGACGGAACTGTATTCAATCATTATCCAAGGGTTACAACCTTAAGATGGGCCTCACTACCAGGAGCTGTTAGCTACACAGTGGAAGTCCAATATATAGAACCATGTGGACATGCTAACTGTAGAGCAAGGCTCTGGAAACTGGCAAGAAACATTACCCGGACCTATTATACATTCACATTCGTCGGAGCCCAGCCCGGAAGATGGAGGGTATGGGGTGTCGATTCCCGTGGTCGTCCGGGACCTAAAAGTCCATGGTGGACCTTCAAATATTTACGTTAAAACTACCGGAAATTAACCAATATTTCCTGGCCGGTGCCACATGCACCGGCC
>JAMOUL010000232.1 GCA_027062035.1 Candidatus Aminicenantota bacterium
GAATAATCCCGGCAGAAACAGAAACGTTCAGGCTCTGGACCATTCCCCTCATGGGAATTTTTATAATATCATCGGACATCTTTATGGTACTGCTCCTTACTCCGTTTTTCTCATTACCCAGCACTATGGCAACCCTGCGGGTGAAATCATAATCATAGATGGAAACAGCATCGTCCCTTAATGCTGTGGCTGCTATTCTGTACCCCATATTCCGAAGGTCATTAAAACAGAGTCTGGCAGAATAATAAGTCCTTATGGTCAGCCATTTTTCAGCACCGGTTGATATGGTCTCGTTTACCGCAAGGCCCTCACCCAGGGGATCCACTATAAAAATGTTCTGAACTCCTGCAGCGTCAGCGGTTCTCAAAATCGCTGATATGTTGTGGGGATTTTTTACCTCTTCCACAACGAGGGCAAGTCCTGACCAGCGCTTTCTTAAAACTTCTTCTATTCTTCCCCTTCTCACTTGTAAAAATCAATCAGGTGGAATGGCTGCCATACTGAGGTGAGGATGTCCATGGTATGGGCCGTTACCCTCTTTAAATATCTGAAGAACAGGGAATAAAGGATTCCCTCCTTCACAGAAATATCCTTCTCGTCTATTATTTCATCGATGTTCTTCTCACATTCCTTCTTTATTTTATCCAGCTCGGTTATCATGTTTCTGGCTTCCTCTGCCAGGGATTCCCTGTAAACCTCTACCGCCCTTTCACAGATGGGGAACAGTCTCTGGGTTATGCACTTTGATCTCTCAAAATATTTTCCCTGTTTAAGGGTATTTTTCCGGGCAAGTTCGTAGACGTTTTTGCTGTAATCACCCAGCCTTTCTATATGTACGATAACGGTGGTCAACACAAGCGCTCCAACTATGTCCTGTTTTGGATTTATTGCAAGATGTTCCAGTATCTTTCTTCTGATATTTCTCTCCATTTTATTCAGTTCTCTATCAGAGGCATAAACATCAAAGCCCTCCTCCAGTGGTTCCCCCAGAAAATTGAGGGCCACCTTTTCGAAAAGGGAAATTCCCTTTTCGAACATCTCATAGGAGTCCTCTATGGCCTGGCTCATGAGGTCTCCCTTCTTCAAAATCTCTATCAACTTCCTGAACATGGTATCCTCCTTATAAGAATATTATAGCCAGGGGTATTACAAAAAATACCACAACAACATATAGAATTGCCAGTATCCTTTTTCTATACGCAACCTCTGCCAGTAATCTGGCCATGGAAATGGGCAATTTTTTGAGGGGAAGGAATAGGGTTGTACCGGATATATTGAAAAGCAAATGTGTAAATGCAACGGTTATAGCAGCAGGATTATGGGTTGCAAAGGAGGCCATTATAGCGGTAAAGGTGGTCCCTATATTGGCTCCCAGGGTAAAGGGAAAGGCAGCTTCCAGGGTAACAAGTCCACCGGCAATCAGAGGAACAAGAAGGGAAGTGGTCATGGAACTGGACTGAACTATGGCAGTTATGAAAAATCCCCAGAACAGAGCCTGGAAGGTGTTCCTGAATATGTATGCATCAAAGAAGCCCTCTATTTTCTGCAGGAAAATTCCCTTCAAAAGAACCACCATCTGCCTGAGGGATATAAAAAGGAATAACAGGGCAACAACTTCCACCATGGCGAAAATCAGTCCCTTGCTCAGAGGAAGCCCTGCGAAAAGCCCCATCAGGAATTCCACAACAGGCTTTACTATAGCCTTTATGGGGCTTATTACCTTCATTCCACCGATGCCTTCAAATACATCGGTCATCAGCAGAGCACCCTTCTCAAGAAAATGTATTTTTGTCTCCAGGGGCAAAAGTACCATAACCGAAAGCAAATTAAAGAAGTCGTGCATGGTGGCTCCAGCAAAGGCACGTTTGAATTCCTGTTTTCTCGTTATATGGGCCAGGGACACAAGGGTATTGGTTACAGTGGTGCCTATATTGGCACCCATAATAATGGGGATGGCGTTTCTTATG
>JAMOUL010000233.1 GCA_027062035.1 Candidatus Aminicenantota bacterium
ATTGTTTTCTTACTATTAAATGTTAGCAGGTCTACATTGTACGAGTTCTTTCTTTCTCCCGGGACACCCCTCAGCAGTTCCATCACTTACTCCCTGCATGAATTTTAGCATAATCCTGCGTAAATGCGTTAGTGCGTCAGCGCGTCTGCGCGTAATTGTGTGAGTGGGACAACGTGTCGAGGCAATAATGAGCTAAAATATATTTTTGTAATGGTAGTGCTAATATACGCTTTTTTTAATTACATAACCATGGAAGATACAAAACCCAATGTGTTGACAAAAGCCCCGTTCTTTAATAGAATAGGAAATCGGGGCGGTTAGCTCAGCGGTAGAGCACTGGCCTTACAAGCCGGGGGCCAGAGGTTCAAATCCTCTACCGCCCATATGCGGGGTCGTAGCTCAACCCGGTTAGAGCGCTGGCCTGTCACGCCAGAGGTCGCGGGTTCAAATCCCGTCGGCCCCGCCATTTTCATTTGAAGTTTCTAAAATCCTTATTATTCGACTTTTTCATAGCGCTTTCGCTTGTTTTATTGATAAACGCTGTTTTCCTCGAGGAATTTGTGGTCCGGGGAAACAGCATGGCCCCTACTGTTTTTCCCGGAGAGAGGATTCTTGTGCTGAAGTTCCCCTTAAAAAAGCTTTCAAGGTGCGATATTGTTGTATTCTGGTACCCGAATGATCCAAGAAAGACCTTTATAAAGAGAGTAGCGGGGCTTCCCGGGGAGGAGATTGAGATAAGGGAGGGAAAGTTCTACATCAATGGTGAAGAAGGGGAGGTTTCCTGCCTTAAAATTCCTAAAGATGTTAATATTAAAAGGAGAATACCTGAGGGTTTTTATTTTGTGCTGGGAGATAATCCAGAAGTGAGTAACGATAGTAGATATGGGTGGCTCGTACCACGTGAGTTTTTAAGGGGGAAAGCCCTTGCCGTTTACTGGCCAGTGTTTGACATGAGGTTTATAAGATGAGAAAAAGCATAACTCCAGAAAGATTGCTTATGGGAAGCTTTGCAATTGCCATACTGATAGGTTCCCTGCTACTGTCCATTCCGGCAGCCTCCACACATGGCAAGCTTTCTTATATAGATGCTCTGTTTACATCCACCTCTGCCGTATGTGTTACAGGGCTGATAGTAAAGGATACAGGGAAGGATTTTACACTGTTTGGCCAGAGCATTATTCTGCTTTTGCTTCAGCTTGGGGGCCTCGGAATAATGACCTTTTCGTCCATAATCCTGCTCCTGACAGGACGGGGAGTTAGTATAGTAAGCAGAACGACGCTGCAGCAGAGCTTTTTGCCAACCGGGATCAGGGATTTTAAAACCTTTTTGAAGGACATCCTTATATATACCTTCTCCTTCGAAATTCTGGGAGCATTAATTCTTTTCCCCAGGTTTTCCACACGTTTCACACCGGTGTATTCTGTATTCGTATCTATTTTCCATTCTATTTCCGCATTCTGCAACGCAGGTTTTTCCACCTTTTCAGACAGTTTAATGAGCTGGAAGGGAGATGTGGTGGTGAATCTTACAATGATGACTCTAATAGTGCTTGGGGGTGCCGGGTTCTTCGTTTTCTGGGATTTGAAGGAAAGGATAAGGGGAAAAAGGAAAAGAATAAGCCTTCACACAAAAATCGTTGCTGTTACCACGCTTTTCCTCGTAATATTTGGGTCGGTATTAATTTTTCTGCTTGAAGCCAATAAGAGCTTTGCTTCCCTGTCCCTGAAAGAAAAGGTGCTTGCCTCTCTCTTTCAGGCTATAACCCCGAGGACAGCGGGCTTTAATACCGTGGATATATCCTCACTCTCTCTTCCCACCCTTCTTTTTATAATTGTCCTGATGTTTATAGGGGCCTCTCCGGGTTCCACAGGGGGCGGAGTAAAGACCACCACTGCTTTTCTCGGATTCCTTTCCCTTAGAAGGATTATAACAAGAAGGAAGCAGGTCCAGATTTTTTCCAGAGGA
>JAMOUL010000234.1 GCA_027062035.1 Candidatus Aminicenantota bacterium
CTTTGGAGAAAAGGTGGTAGAGGCAGGCAAAAAGCTGGATACAGGGCCTGCAGACGTTATTGGAAGCAATTGCGGAAGAGGACCACAGGATGGCTTTGAAGCCACAAGGATAATTTTATCCATAACCAAAAAACCTGTCCTTTACATGCCCAATGCAGGACAGGCAAGGTTCATCCATGGCAAATTTGTCTATCCCCACAACCCTGACTATTTTGCAAAGTACGCGGAAAAAGCTGCCAGACTCGGGGCGAAATTTATTGGAGGCTGTTGTGGAACCACCCCGGAACACATAAGGATGGTGGCAGAAAGGTTAAAGGGGATGGAGGTAAAACGCAGGGTAAAGAGGATCGTAATAGAGGAAAAAACAGAGGAGAAGGGCAGGCCAGGGGAAATTCGCACCCGCGTCAGGGACCTTCTCCTTCAGAAAAAACTCATATCCATTGAGATCGAACCGCCACGAAGTCCGGAAATTTCTCCCCTCCTTTCGAAAATCGAAAAATGGAAGGGCACGGAAATAAACACTCTCAACATCTCTGACTCCCCCATGGCAAGGGTTAGAATGAACCCCTTTGCCTTTGCAAGGTTAATCAGGGAAAACACATCCTTCGAGACCATAGTCCATATGACGTGCAGGGATAGAAACCTGCTGGCCATACAATCCGATCTTCTCGGTGCATCTGCCATGGGGATAGAAAATATCCTGGCTCTTACCGGCGACCCCCCTTCCCTTGGGGACTATCCCTTTGCCACAGGGGTGTACGACCTGGATTCTCTGGGCTTGATCGAAATAATTAACTCAATGAACCAGGGAAGGGGCTTTCTCGGCAATCCCCTGGGAGCGAGCACAAATTTCCTGGTAGGGGCATCCCTCAATATAAACAGGATAGACAGAGGAGAACTCCAGCGGGCAAGGGAAAAAATAGGGGCTGGAGCAGGTTTCCTTGCAACTCAGCCTGTATTCGATCCGGATTACCTTGAGAAAATGCTTGAACAGCTGGAAGCTTTAAATGTGCCCATAATGGTAACGATCATGGTTCTTCTAAGCTGGAGAAACGCAGAATTTCTTCACTACGAGGTTCCGGGAATTTACCTTCCGGAGTGGATTCTGAAGAGGATGGAGGGCAAAAACGGAAGGGAAGGCATAAAGGAAGGGATAGCCATAGCGAAGGAACTTATTAAAAGGATAAAGGAAAAGGTGGGGGGATTATTAATTGTAACCCCCCTGGAAAGATATGACCTTGTAGAAGAGGTATTATAAGCGTCAAACGACACCCATTATACCCTCAGGAAAGGGAGAAGCCATCCGCTTCTCCCCGATTTCAATTCATATCAGGCTAAAGTGGAGAAAAGCCAGAGAGCTGCCTGCTTGCCAGCAGAAGCCTTCATAAAGGCTCCGATGGAAAGAATTCCGGCAAAGGCGAAAATTGCGAAAAGAACCACTGTTATCACGAAGGACACAGCCCATGCGATAATAGCTTTCACCCAGTCTGTAGCAAATACATACTTAATAATCACAACATATGCGATTATTCCCAGCAGCCAGCCAATAGCTGGAACAAGGCCCAGAATTATTCCGGCAACAAAACCCAGGAACGTGGCGAGGAGGGCCTTCACAAAGGTAGCGTTTGCGATCTGAGCTATTTTTGCACCTATCCAGAGAAAGAAGGAAGCGACCACAAAGATTACCACCAAAATAAGGATCCCATATCCTGTTAAAAGGGCAGCAGTACCCATTTTTACCTCCTGTTTTTCTTACATTATACAGGAAGGTGAAAAAAAGGAAAATATTTTATACTATCCAGAAACTTTCCGGACTATTTTTAATTCCTATATTTTAACGAGCCCTAAAGTTCGCCCTTGAAGTACAGCTCTATTCCCTTTACGGCACGAAGACCATCGGCAATGGCGGAGATGGCATCTGCAACCCGGTTGGCAACGTCTCCTCCCGCGAAGAGTCCGGGAACGGAAGTCATCTGTCTCTCGTTCACTTTAATCCTGCCCCGCTCCACTTCGAGTTTCCCGGCTATTTCTTCAGGAAGGAAGCTCAGATCAGCCTGTTGACCTATTGCCACAATTATCCTGTCCACAACCATTTCGTATTCTTCTCCCTCTATCAGAACCGGTTTTGGCCTCTTTCCCGGACCCTGATCCACCATTTTTGCCTTTCCGTAAATCAGCTTTACCCTGCCTTCAGGCGCATCTTCCACCCTGAGGGGGATGATCTTTTCCAGGATCTCAACTCCTTCTTCCTCTGCTCCAACTATCTCTTCGTGATCTGCAGGCATGTCAACCTTTCTTCTCCTATAGGCGATTGTAACCTTTGCTCCAAAACGGCGCGCAACCCTTGCCGCATCCATTGCCACATCTCCACCACCTATAACAACAACTTCATTCCCCACATCCATGGGCTCATTGAAGTTGATCTTCCTCAGGTAATCTATGGCGTAAATAACATTGGGGTGCTCTTCTCCCGGTACCCCGAGATTCCATGGTTTCATAAGACCAATTCCCAGGTAAATGGCATCGTGGGTCTTCATTAACCTGCGGAACTTTTCTGCATCAACGAAATAGCTGGTTTTCAGTTCCACACCCTGTTCCAGTATGAAATCCACCTGCTTTTTCAGGGAAGGGAATGGGAATCTGTATTTTGGTATTCCTGCCATTGTCATTCCACCGGCCTCTGGCATGGCTTCGTACACTGTCACCTTATATCCTCTAAGAGCAAGATAATAGGCAGCGGTAAGACCTCCAGGTCCTGCTCCTATTATTCCCACGGACTTATCCTTTGGCTCCTGCTTTCTTACCCTGATTACCTGTTTGAGATCAGAAAACCTTTCCGTTGCAAACCTCTTGAGCCATCTAATAGCAACCGGATCTCCCTCATGTCCGATGGAACAATAGCTCTCGCACCTTCTCGTACAGACTTTACCGCAAAGTTCAGCGAAGGGGTTGTTTTCGTACATGATGTTTACCGAACGGTCGTATTCTCCAGAAGCAATAGCACGGATGTAATCAGGAATATGCATTCTGTCCGGACACCCGGCTATACAGAGTCCACATCCCACACAGCGATCGGCCTCCTTTCTTGCTTCTTCTTCTGTGTATCCAAGAACTATTTCCGCAAAGGTTTTTACCCTTTCGGCGGGATCCATTTCCCTCATGGGCACCCTGTGATAATCGGTAAAACTGTATTCCTTTTCCTTCCGGTAACCCTTCTCTTTATCTTCAAATCCCTTTATTTCGTAACCCGGAACATATATAAAGTCCTCCGGGGTATATCTGACCCAGATATATTCATTGGTCATCCTGAGGGAGGTGGTAGGACAGGAATCAACGCAAAGACCACACCAGCAGCACCTTCCATAATCTATCCTTGGACGATATCCAGAATCCCCCTTTTTAGCCTCGATGCCTTCTATCTTCACCATATCTATGGCTTCATTTGGACATACGGCTGCACAGGTACCGCAACCTATGCACTTCTCCAGATCGTTTACATGGAAACCCCTGTATCTTTCTGAAGCTTCCCTTTTCTTCTGAGGTACAAGAATGGTATGGGGCCTGCGAGCTATCTGTCTCCAGGCACCCAGAGGTTTTAGAACTTCCTTAAGTCCCATTTTCTCCTCCTATCTTTCCATCTCCGGTGGGCACGTCTGTAGTGCCACCAGGATCGGAGCAACATCGGCTATATTCTGACCGACCAGAAGCCTTTCTGCCAGTGTGATACCGTGAATAAATGAAGGGCCCTTCACATGAACCCTGCGGGGTTTATCTGAACCGTCCGTTACCATGTAGTATCCAAACTCTCCCCTTGTGGATTCTGATTTAACATAGGTCTCACCCCTGGGAATTTTCCAGTAAAGGACATTGGGAAGTCTTGTAAGGAATTCTCCCCCGGGCATTTTGTCTATTATCTGTCTTATGAGATTTATACTCAGGTCAATTTCCCTCCGCCTGACAAGGAGCATCGACCATACATCGCACCCCTCCTCGGTGATCACATCGAAATCCAGCTGATCGTAAACCTCATAGGGATTGTCCTTTCTGACGTCGTAGGGAAATCCACAGGCCCTTGCCACAGGCCCGGTCAAGCCCATCTCCTCAACCCACTCCTTCGGAATCCTGGCCAGACCCTTTAATCTTTTCTGGACAACAGCGTTCTCCATGATTACTTCATCATACTCCGGCAGTCTCTTTTCTATCATATCCATGGTCTTGAGAACTCTCTCCTCAAATCCCTCTGGAAGGTCCTTCCTCACACCTCCAGGCAGGATATATATGTGATAAATTCTTGCACCGGTTAACTCTTCAAAGAGGTCAAGGATATAATCCCTGTCCCCTATTCCCCACTGGACAGGAGTGGAAAGGCCCATAGAACCTGCTATACCTCCATACCACATAATCAGCATTTGCAGCCTTGAAAGTTCCAGAACAAGGGTTCTTATCCACTTTGCCCTCTCCGGAATTTCTATTCCTGCAAGCTCCTCCAGGCCCCTTGCGAAGTTCTCCTCATTGGTATCGGGTTCAGGCACACAAATTCTGCATACAAGGGGAAAACTTTTAATGAAAATCCTTCTCTCCATCAGTTTTTCAAAGGCTCTGTGGAGATATCCAATATGGGTTTTTGCCCATGTTATGGTGTCTCCCTTCAGGAGAACCTCTATGCTCATGTTTCCGGTTATTCCCGGATGCTGGGGTCCTATAAAGAGTCTTACTTCTTCCTTGCTCATTTTCTTCTCCATTCGTCATATTGTTCGGAAATTTCCTTCCTGATATTTATGCCGCTTTTTGGTTCCCTTTCCCCGAACCTTTCCATGGAATATTTAAGAGTGTCGAAATCCCTCCTCATGGGCGGAATATCGTCCCAGTCTTCCAGGATCAATTCTTCATGCTGGGTGGGGTTACCTTCAAAATTAACCCCGAACATCTCGTGGATTTCCCTCTCGTAGGCCTCAGCCTGGGGCCACATTTTATATATGGTTTCAAAATCGGGCTCATCCCTATTCAGCATGAATTTAACCATGATATTGTCTCTGGTTCTTGAGTTCCACAGGATATAACTCAACTGGAATTTCCCGTCCTCTATCCAGTCCACACACGAAATAAGAGTAAGGGTCCTGAAGCCTTCGTATTCCTTCAGGTAAAAGAGCATGGGGATAAGGTCCTTCTTTGTGGTTTCCACTATAAAGAGATCTTCTCTCTGCTTTTTAAAATCGATAACTTCAAATTTCTTCTTCAATCTTTCAGCTAAATCCATTTTTCACCTCACCAGTTGTAATTGGGCATACGCCAGTTCTTGATGATCTTCTTCTGGTTCTCCCTGTACCACTCAAGATTATCTATGTATTTCTTCCAGCCGTCTGCCTTTCCGCTATCGATAAGCTCCTGAAGCTTCTTGAATCCGGCAAGGATGGCTTCCGGTCTCGGCATGCACCCGGTAACCCATACATCCACCGGAAGATAAAGGTCCAGTCTGTTAATGGCATTGTAGGAGTCGTAGTACATGCCTCCGTTTATAGGACAGGCCCCCAGGGCAACCACGTATTTCGGAGATTGCATCTGCTCATAGACCCTTATCACCCTTTTAAGGGTTTTTACTGTAAGATAACCGCTTATTATAATGACATCCGCCTGTCTCGGGGTTCCCACCATCTGCATTCCAAGCCTTTCAGCATCAAATCTCGATGTAAATGTGGGACGGATCTCAATGGCTCCACACCCGGTCCCGTAGGCGACAACCCACAGGGACCTTGCCCTCGCCCAATCATCAAATCTTTTAAAGACCCCTGAATAGGTCAATTTTTCCGGATTCTCGTTAAGAAAATATTTATCTTTGCCCATGGTTACCTCACTATAAATATCCTTATAAGATCTATAAGTCCTATTAACGTTGGCCACGTCCAGAAGAAGAGCACTGATTGCTCAAGCCGGAAGCGGGGAAATACGTTGGTTATAAAAAGGGGCCAGAGGAAAATTATGAAGGTCTTTACAAAGGCCCAGAGAAGGTTAGTTGCTCCTCCAAGGAAAAGGTCCATAAAAAGAACGTATTTGGCAACCGCAAAAACGCTCCTTCCGGAAAACATGTAGGAAAGGAAGGTGGCGCTATACTCTGTTGGGGGACCCACCGGAATTTCCTGAGGAGCCATAACCACCTGAAAGGGATAGGACATCATCATACCCAGCAGACTGACAAACGCAGCAGCTGCTGCAAAGGGATGGGTGAAAAGATGCCAGTGAAGAATCCCGCCCTGCTGTGCTCTTACAATCCCTTCAATTGTGGTTGTCTTATCCGCCACCATAAGAACCACCACAGAGATAACAAAGGGAAGTTCATAACCAGCCATTTGAGAAAGACCTCTGGTAACAGCTATGGGAGCATGGGGATGACCGCTTTCTGCGGCACCCAGAGCCATCCCAAGACATCCAAAAACCATAAAGTACATAACCACAAGGAGGTCCCCTCCAAAGGAGAAATTGCTCAGATATGGACTATCGATAACCACAGGAATGAGCAAAAAGGTGCCCGCACCGCCGAACAATCTGAACATGGGGGCCAGATAAAACATAACCCCGTGAGATATTGCGGTCTTCTTTCTGAAGAGCTTCCATACATCTATAAAATTCTGGAAAATTGTAGGACCCCTTCTGTTCTGCATTCTTGCAGTTATCTTTCTGGAAATTCCTCCAAGCAGAAGCCCGTACGCAATCCCTCCTATAAGTGTCAAAAATGCATAAAATATTTTGACTGCCATTATTTCACCCCTGCAAAGAAGTAAAGAATTAAAATGGAGATAAGAATCACATAGGATGCATAGGTATTAACGCTTCCTGTATAAATCCTTCTGGCAACCTCTGTCACAGCTTCAATCCAGGCATATATACCCGTCCACATTTTCGTAACAAGGGGATATATAAGCCATCTTACCGCCTTTCTGAAATGTTCATACAATCCGTAACCAAAATGAAGGTCCTCCGGGGAGCGAGGAACCTCTCCAGAGTATCCCACATCCAGCTGTCCTACCTTTCTAACCCTGCCAGAGGTCAGGGCAAAGAAACCAAGGGCAAGGATGAAGGAACCCATCGTAAATACCATAAGAAACAGGGCGTTCCAGTGTCCGAGCCTTGAAACCACACCAAGGGTTTTCTCATAGTGAAATCCAGGATTTTCCATACCGGGTATCCCGGCAAGCACCCTATTTATGGGGTCCAGTATTAATCTGGGAAAGGCTCCAAGGATAGCTGTACCCATAAGCAGGATCACCTCAACTACTGCCACAGGAAGAGGAACTTCCTTTACATTTCGGTTTTCATCCTGAAGCTGTCCCAGGAACACGGTGTGAAGTATCTTAAAGCAGTAAAGGAAGGCCAGAGTTGAAGCAAGGAACACCATTACAGTAATAAAAATCCACTGTTTTTCTATCAGGGCAGAATATATAAGCCATTTTCCGGCAAAACCGGACAGAGGTGGAATACCAGCCAGAGAAATTATTGCCATAAGGACTGCAAGGAAGGTAAGGGGCATCCTCCTTATGAGACCTCCCATATTGGGAAGATAGGAGGTACCAACCCTGTAAATAATCCCTGCTGCTGCTACAAACAAAAGTCCTTTAAAGATAAAATGGTTTACTGTGTGATAAAGCGCTGCGTTCCAGCCAAGGGGAGTGGCCAGTGCTATTCCTATTAAAATGTACCCCACCTGTCCCACCGAA
>JAMOUL010000235.1 GCA_027062035.1 Candidatus Aminicenantota bacterium
AAAGGTTCTAATTGACGCTTACGGAGAGGGTACCAGAAAGACCGTATTTGACCTTCTTCAGAGTGAAAACGAAATGATAAAAGAAATGGGAAGGTGGATTTACCAGAATATTTTTCTGGGATACAATCTGAAACAATGGGGAAAAAGACCTGAGGACATAGACATATCTGTAATAGCGAGGGTGCCGGTTAAAATTAGCTACGACCCATGGTACTTTAATGATAAATTTCAGGGCATCCCAGCACAAGGTTATGAAACCCTATTTAAGAACCTTCTATCTCATCCAGGGATAAAACTCAAACTTCTGACCGATTTCAGGGAAATAAAGGAAAAGGCTGATCTGGTGATATATACAGGTCCTATAGATGAATACTTTAACTACAGTGAAGGAAAACTGCCCTGGAGAAGTATGAGGTTCAGTTTCAAACGCAGTGAAGTTCGCCAGTCAGTTGCAGTAATTAACTATCCTTCAACCCATGAATATCTGAGAACAACAGATTTCAGTCATTTTCAGGATAAATTAACCGATTTCACATTCATTGGCAGGGATTTTCCTGAATCAGATGGACCACCCTTTTATCCTGTGCTTACCGCAAAGAGCCTGGAAATCCTTTCAAAATACAAAAATCTTGCAGAGGGAGAAAAGCACACTGTATTTCTGGGAAGACTCGGAAGGTTCAAGTACATAAACATGGATCAGGCCGTTAAGGAAGCACTTGAACTTGCAAAAACGCTCCCCTGATTTACTCTAAAATTCGATACCGAACTTCTTGTGGACAGGAAGAACCAGAACCACCACAAGAACCAGATACCATATTATCCAGTGGGCATTTATACCAAGAAATTTTATGGTTGTGGAAGGGTAGTTTACCCTGATCCACTGGATCTCCGGATTCTCCAGAGGAGGTTCCCAGGGATAAAGGAGCATCTCAAGGGAGGGATGTGAGAACCTTACAGGAATAATCACCACCCCTCTTATGGATGAAACTATCTCCTTGGAAAACTTCGAGTTCTCAGTTTCAAAAAAGAGCATCCCCTTTCCCTTTCCCTCTATTTTCACCCGGAAATCCACCTCATTAAGGGCAGGAATTCTTACCTTAACTTCTTCACGGTAAAAATCCGAGGGTTGAAGATTAACATCGATTCCATCTGTGGTCTTTACCTTCACAATGGTTTCCTCACCTGGTTTAAATGGCCTTACCCCATATCTCCACTCCATCTGTACAAAAAGAAAGAACAGCACAGGAAAGATAACTATCAGAGGCATCAAATTAAGGAGGAAATACTTAACCACATTAAAAAGGGCGGAGAAAAAGGAGTAAATTATCACCTTCCACTGGTCCTTGTAGATCCTGATAGCAAGGATGTCTGCCTTTATCCTATCCTTTGCCTTCCTTATAAGGGTGGGAGAAGATATCCACTTGTATATAAACAGGATGATCACAGAGGAAATAATACTGAGCCAGAGTATTCCCCAGAAGGGATGTAAAGATTTAAAAGGATATAACAGAACCTCTGTGGCCTTTGTGGAAACTTTGACAAGGGTTAACATCAGGAAATGTATCCGAGTCCCTTAAGTCTTTCTTCCTCTCCACCTCCCTCTCCCTGTTCTGTGTATTCCTTATCGATAAGATGTTCCACCAGCTCCTCTACAGAGGAGTAACCCTTTTTTTCTACCAGTTCCCTTGCCTTTTCGTAAGCTTCATCGCTGATCTTCACTTTTTTTGCCATTATTACCTCCTATACAAGTGGTTTCCCCTTCATATCAGGGGGTGTTTCTATTCCGAAGAGTCTTAAAATTGTAGCCGGAATATCCCACATGGATGGATTTTCCCTTCCTATTTTGAAATTGCTGAGAAGGGTAGCTTTAACCTTTGACGGATCAATGCAATGGTCTCCGCTCCACCAGTCCATATTATCTGAAACGCTTTCGGCAGTGAGCCCGCCGATAGCTGAA